>JAGQSE010000199.1 GCA_020439725.1 Acidobacteriota bacterium | reverse complement strand
TGCGTCGAATCGGCGATCTGCCCCAGGCGTGCCTGGTAGCGGGGCCAGGCGGCCGTGAAGGCGTTGAACTGCCCGGCTACCAGCAGCACCGCACAGACCAGGATCGCAAAGTCCGCCAGCACCGTGATCAATACCGCCAGCGTACGGGGGACGCGGTGTCTCTCGAGCCAGGCGACGAGCGGCAGGCTGAAGGCCGCCAGGAAGAGGGCGAAGACCAGGGGTAGCAGCAGCTCCGCCGCCGCCTTGAGACCGGCGACGATGATCACGACTCCCGCTGCGGAGAGCAGTGCCGACGAGCGGCTGGAGGCTGGAGGCTCAGGATTCATCGAGGTGTTCGGCCTTCTCGACGCGGCCGAGACCACGACGATTCCGCAGTTTCCGCTGATGATAAGTCAGAGGTCTCCGATAGCTCTCGGTGATAGACTCGCGCGATCATGAATCATCGCCCCCCGCGATTGAGAACCGCCCTGTCACAAGGCGCCGGTGTCGACCTGCTCGAGCTGTCGGCACGCTATCTCGAAGAGTACCTGGACAAGATCGATCATTGCCTCGCGACCCTCGACGACGAGCAGATCTGGTGGCGTCCCAACCCCGAGAGCAACAGCATCGGCAATCTGGTTCTCCACCTGGAGGGCAATCTTACCCAGTGGCTGCTCTCCGGTCTCGGTGGGCAGGCCTTCACGCGTCATCGTAGCGAAGAGTTCCGCGCCGATCGGACGCGGACCGGCGCGGAGCTGCGCCGCGCGCTGCCACCGGTGGTCGAGGGCTGCCGCGCGGTCCTCGAGGGACTCACGGAGGCCGAGCTGGCGGTCGAGCACGACATCCAGGGGTACCGCATCGACGGTCTCGGCATCGTGGTCCACGCAGTCGAGCACATGAGCTACCACACCGGCCAGATCGTCGCCTTCGCCAAGCTGCTCGAGGGCGGCGGCGCCATCGACTTCTATCCCCAGCATGCCGCCGAGTGACCGCGACCCGACCTCCCGGGGGCCTTCCCCGGAGGACCCGGTGTCGGTCACGTCCGATACCGGCCTCGGTCCCCAGGAATCCTGGTTCCAGGCCCTCGCCGACACCACGTCGACGGCGATCCTGGCGGTGCGCCGCAAGTTCCTCTACGCCAACCCGGCGGCGGAGCGTCTCTTCGGGTACACCGCCGAGGAGCTCCGCGAGCTCGATGTTCTCGACCTGTTGCATCCGGACTTTCGCGCACAGGTCGCCGAACGGGTCGAGCGCCGGCTCCAGGGGGAGGGGGATCCGGCGCACCACGTCATCAAGGTCCTGAATCGCGACGGTAGCCAGCACTGGGTCGACTACACGGCGTCGAACTTCCATCTGGGCGGGCAGCGCGCCGTCCTCGTGACCGCCCACGACATCACGGCGCGCCGTCAGGCCGAGGAGGCGCTGTCGCGCGAGAAGGATCGCGCCCAGGTGACCTTGTCGTCGATCGGCGACGGTGTCATCCGCACCGACGCGGAAGGCCACGTCGATTTCCTCAATCCGGCTGCCGAGGCCCTCACCGGCTGGACGGCGGAAGAAGCCCATGGCCGTCTCGTCGCGGACGTCTACCGGGTGGTCAGCGAGGTCTCCGGCGAGGTGTTGCCCGACGTCGTCCTTTCCTGCCTGGCCGGCGAGACCGTCCAGGACCTGCCCGACCGCCGGTTGTTGGTTCGCCGCGGCGACGGCCGCGAGCTCGCGGTGCGCGACACCGTCGCCCCGATCCGCGCCGCCGACGGCGAGCTTGCAGGGGCGGTCCTGGTGTTCAAGGACCTGACCCAGCTGCGCGACCTCGAACGCGAGATGCTCCACCTCGCGACCCACGATCGGCTCACGGGCTTGTACAACCGATCCGAGCTCGAGCGCCGGCTCACCGTAGCCCTCGAAGAGGTCCGCGTCACCGGCATCAGCCACGTCCTGTGCCATCTCGATCTCGACGGCTTCCGGATGGTCAACGACCTGTGTGGCCACGACGCCGGCGACCGCCTGCTCCAGGAGCTGGCGCGGGTCCTCGAAGCCAAGCTCCGGCCCCAGGACACGCTCGCCCGTCTCGGTGGTGACGAGTTCGGCTTGCTGCTCCAGGGCGGCGATCCGCGGCAGGTGCGGAACCTCGCACAGGTCCTGCGTCAATCGGTGGCCGAGCACCGCTCGATCTGTGGCGAGCAGACCGTCGAGACCACCGCCAGCATGGGGCTCGTACCCATCACCGCCAGCTTCGGCAGCGTCGCCGACCTGCTCGGTGCGGCCAGCGGGGCCTGCCAGCTGGCCAAGGAGCGCGGTCGCAACCAGAGCCACGAATACCGGCTCGGCGACGCCGCCCTCGCCCAGCGCCACAGCGAGATGGTCTGGGTGCAGCGCCTGCACCGCGCCCTCGATGACGGCCGGCTGGTGCTCTACTGTCAGCCCATCGAGCCCCTCGAGCCAGGAGGGGAGAGACTCGCCGAGATCTTCGTGCGCATGGTCGGAGAGGACGGCGAGATCATCCCGCCCGCCTGTTTCATCGAAGCCGCGGAGCGGTACCGTATCGTCTCCACCGTCGACCGCTGGGTCGTCCGCACCGCCCTCGAGACCCTCGGCGGCGCGCTCCGCTCGCGGGCCGCCGGCGAGCTGGCCTCGCGAACCTTCACCATCAACCTGTCGGGACAATCCCTCGGCGAGGAGACCTTCCTCGAGGATGTCGTGTCGCAGATCCGCGCCAGCGGCGTGCCGCCACACCGCATCTGTTTCGAGATCACCGAGACCTCCGCCATCGCCAACCTGGGCCACGCGATGCTCTTCTTCTCGGTGCTCAAGGACCTCGGCTGCCGCTTCATCCTCGACGACTTCGGCAGCGGTCTCTCCTCCTTCTCGTACCTCAAGAACCTCCCCGTCGATTTCCTCAAGATCGACGGCGAGTTCGTGCTCGGTCTCAGCCGCGAGCCGATGCATCGCGCGCTGGTCGAGTCGATCCAGCACGTCGCCAACGTCCTCGAGCTCAAGACCATCGGCGAGTGTGTCGAAACCCAATCGCACCTCGACGACCTCGCCGCCATCGGCGTCCACTACGCCCAGGGCTACTACCTGGGGCGTCCCGAGCCGCTGGTCTTGGGCCCCGAACGGTCTCTCGGAGAAGCCTCATGAGCCTCGCCCGCGGTGCTTGCCGGTCGCCCCTTATCGCCGTCCTCGGCCTGGTCGCCGCGCTCCTGGCCGCGCCGGCCATGGCGCGTTTCCAGTTCAACGTCACGCGTTCTCCGGACTTCGATCCCGCCGCCCTCGAGCGCGTGCTGGTGGTGACCGCCGAGTGCCACGAGTCTCTAGACTGCCGCCGTCTCGAGCGCGAGGTCGCCAACGAGCTGATCAAGCTGCACCGGCCGTTCCGCGTCCTCTTCGGCGAGGACGTCTACTCCGAGCTCCTTCGCACCGGGCACGAGCGCTACTCGACCGATCTCCGCGAGACCTTGGCCCAGGCCTTCGACGCCGACGCGCTGCTCGAGATCTCCGCCCCCCACGCCGCCCCCGGCATGGCCACCCGCCGCCGCTCGGAGATCAAGATCACCCTCCGCCTCGTTCGCCCCGCCGGTCAGATCCTCTTCCTCGGCGAAGGCACCGGCCGCCCCAAGAACACCGTTTCGTCCCCCGAGAAAGCCGGCGGCGAGGTGGCGGAGCGGGTGTTCGAGGATGTCTTCGGATCCTGACCCGACCCCTCGGACATGCTCCACCTCTACATCGACGCCGACGCCTGTCCCGTGAAGCAGGAGATCTACCGGGTCGCGGAGCGCTATGGGCTGCCCGTGACGGTGGTCGCCAACTCGCGCATGGGCATTCCCGACCAGGCCGGTGTTTCGCTCCAGGTGGTCGCCGGCGACCTCGACGCTGCCGACGACTGGATCGCCGAGCACGTCGAAGCCCACGACATCGTGATCACCGCTGACATCCCCCTCGCCAGTCGCTGTCTGGCCAAGGGTGCCCACGTCCTCGGAACCACGGGCAAGCCCTTCACCGATGACAACATCGGCGACGCCCTCGCCACCCGCGAGCTCCTCGCCGACCTTCGCATCACCGGCGAGATCACCGGCGGCCCGCCACCCCTCACCAAGAAGGACCGCTCGACCTTCCTCCACCAGCTCGACGAGATGGTGCAGAAGGTTCGGCGGAAGGTGGGCGGTCCTCCAGTCTGACGCGTCCCCGCTCCAAGCCC
>JAGQSE010000198.1 GCA_020439725.1 Acidobacteriota bacterium | reverse complement strand
ACTCGGCGATCTTGTCGCCGCACTTGGCCTGGAAGTCGGCGTCGCCGACGGCGAGCACCTCGTCGATGATCAGCACGTCGGGCTCGAGGTGCACCGACACCGCGAACCCGAGCCGCAGGTACATGCCCGAGGAGTAGGTGCGCACCGGCCGATCGATCGCCTCGGACACCTGGCGGCCGGCGAAGGCCACGATCTCGTCGAACACCTCGTCGACGAAGCGCCGGTCGAAGCCCAGGATCGACCCGTTGAGGTAGACGTTCTCCCGCCCGGTCAGGTCGCCGTGGAAACCGGCGCCCAGCTCGAGCATCGAGGCCACCCGGCCGTACGTGCGGATCTCGCCCTTCGACGGCTCGAGGATGCCGGCGATGCACTTGAGCAGCGTCGACTTGCCCGAGCCGTTGCCGCCGATGACGCCGAAGGCCTCGCCGCGGTCGACGGTGAACGAGATGTCAGTGAGCGCCGGGATGATCTCGGCGCTGGTCAGCCCGCGGGTCAGGCTGCGCTCGACCAGGGCGCTTTTCAGGGTTCTGAGGTGCGCCCCCGGTGCCATCCGGCGATAGGCCTTCTCGAGGTTCTCGACGCGGATCGCCGGGCTCGCGGCGGCCGTTTCGGGGGGAACGCCGGTCATGCGATCTCCACCAGGACCTCGCGCAGGCGCTCGAACAGCCAGGTGCCGAGAGCCCAGAAGGCGAGGCTGAAGACGATCATCTCGCCCCAGACCACGAGGTCGGGAGCGACGCCGTCGAAGAGCACCGCCTGGTAGCCGAGGACGTAGGGCGTGAACGGGTTGAGGCGGACCACCCAGCGCAGCGCCTCGATGGGGATGAAGTGCAGCGGGTAGATGATCGGCGCCAGGAAGAAGAGCAGCGTCAGGCCGTTCTGCACCAGGTCCCGGACGTCCTTGAAGAGCACGTTGAGCGCTGAGAGCGCGAGGGCGATGCCGGCAACCATCGGCAGCTGGAGCGCGACGACCACCGGCAGGAGCAGAAGGCCCCAGCCGCCTACCGGGTACCCCATCAGCCGACCGGCGGCGAGGGCCAGGAGAAGGATCGGCACCGCCAGGAGGAAGTGGATCAGGTTGGCGAGGACCGCGACCAGCGGCGGCAGCTCGACCGGGAACACCGCCTTGCGGATCAACCCGGAGTTCGCCACCAGCGACACCGTGCCTTCGAGCAACGAGCTCGACACCCACAGCCAAGGAAAGAGGCCCGAGATCAGGAAGAGCGCGTAGGGCTGCGGCCCGGTGCCACGGCTGGGGGCGAGGATCCAACCGAAGACCAGCGTGTAGACCGCGGTCAGGAGCAGCGGGTTGACCAGCGACCAGAAGAATCCCAGCGCCGAGCCGCGGTACCGCGCCTTGAGCTCGCGTTGGGTCAGGGTGCCGAGCAGCCCCCGGAAGCGGAGCACCCGTTGGGTGGCGGTGAGCATCGTCGTGAAAACGGCGGCGCGGGGCTGATGGAGCCCCGGCCGCCGGGTAGGAGAGCGTGTGTGCGATCCGAGGGCCCGGCCAGGCCGGGGTCGGGATCAGCCGCCGTTCTGGCTCCGCTGGAGCGCGCGGCGCTCGCGGCGCAGCTGGTCCATCCGCTCGCGCAGCTTTTCCTTCTGCTCGTCCACCCAGTCCGAGTGGTCGACCAGAGCGCCATCGACCAGGAAGTAGACGCGCGGCCACTTCTGCACGTCACCCTTGTCGTCGAATTGCAGCGGGCCGGTGACCCCCTTCAAGGTGGTGATGCCGCGGATGCCCTTCCAGAAGTTGCTACCCGAGTCGCCACCTTCCAGGACCGCGTTGTAGAGCACCATCATGGCGTCGTAGCCGTGGGCGGCGTAGAGGCCCGGGGACTCGCCATAGGTCTTGCGATAGGCCTCGACGAAGGCCTTGACCTCGGGGTCGTCGGAGGCTTCGGAGAACTGCGGGTGGGTGACGAAGACGCCTTCCGCGTCACGGCCCGCGGCGGAGATGGCCTGCGGTGTCGCGAAGGCGGCGACGGTGAGGATCTTGCCCTTGTAGTCGGCCGCCTTGAGCAGCTTGATCAGCTTGACGATACCGTCGGCATAGTCGGCGACGTAGATGCAATCGGGCGTCAGGGAGACCGCGCGCTCGACCAGGGCCTCGACGTCGGCGGTGTTCCGCGGGTACTCGATGGTCTCGAGGACCTTGCCGCCGTTCTGCTCGAAGGCTTCGCGGAAGACGTGCTGGATGCCCTCGGCGTAGGTCGAGTCGGCGGTGATGATGACCGCCGTCTGGAGGTTCAGGTTCTGCGCCGCGTACTGCCCCATCTTGGCGCCTTCGCGGGCGTCGGAAGGCCAGACGCGGAAGAAGTTGCGCGAGATTCCGGTGAGGGCGGCGGCGGAAGCCGAGGGGGAGACGAGCACGCGGGAGGCCCGATCGGCGGCCTCGACCATCGCCATGGCCTCGGGGGTGGTGACGCCACCGACGACCGCCCGTTCGCCTTCGTTGTAGAGCTCTTCGGTGAGCTGCTGGGCGCGCTGGGGGTCACTCTGGCTGTCGCGGATGTCGAGCTTGATGGGCGGGGCGTCCTTCTTGGCCTCGATCTGCTGGAGCGCGAGCTCGATGCCGTTGCGGATCGGTGTGCCATAAATCGCCGACTCACCGGTCAATGGCAGGACGACGCCAAAGGTAATGACTTCCTTCTTGCTACAACCGGTGACGCTCACGAACGCCGCGAGCAATAGCGCCAACGCCGTCGCGAGGACTCGTCCCGTGGTCGGTCTCATCTTTGCTCCCCCTGCCGTAAGCCAGAGAATCTACTGTAGTTAGCCACCCGAGCTTTCTAACCCACCCCCGGGGCGGTGTCAAGCGCGCCGCGCTCCCTCCGAGAAGCCGACGCAGAAGCTCTTGTAAACTCGGGCCGATGGCCGGCTGGAGCCCCATGGACCTGCTGCCGGGCCTCTGGCTCGCCGGCCTCGCGTGGCTCCTCGATCGCCTGTTGCGACGCTGGTTCGATCCGGTGCCCTGGCGGGTCTGGGGCCTCTTCTCGCTGCTTCTTCTGCTCCACTTCGCCCCCGTGCTCGTCGGCGGGCGGCTGCTCCTTCCCCTCGACTCGCTGCGCGGCGAGACCCCCTTTCGCGGCCTCGCGCCGACCGATCCCCACGGCAACCTGATCCAGGGGGACCTGATCCAGCTGGTGGCGCCGTCGCGTCAGCTCGTCGGCGAGGCGCTGCGGGACGGGCGTTGGCCGCTCTGGAACGACCGCGCCGGTGCCGGCATGCCGCTCATCGCCGACCCGCAGGCGCAGGTGCTCCAGCCCCTGGCGGCCGTCGCTTTGCCCTTCGAGGTCGCCCGCGGCGCCGGCGTCACGGCAGCGGCACGGGTGCTCCTCGCCCTGGTGTTCACCTTCCTTCTGCTACGGCGGCAAGGGCTCGCCGAGGGCCCCGCGCTGCTCGGTGCGGTGGCCTGGGGAAGCGGCGGTTTCGTCCTCTTGTGGCTCGGCTGGCCCCTCGCCAACCTCGGTGGCTGGCTGCCGGCGGTGCTCTACGGCGTCGTGCGGTGCGACGGCGGCGGCCGCCGTGACCGGCTGTTGCTCGCCGCGGCGCTCGCCGGGCTGCTCGTCGCGGGACACCCGGAGACCGTGCTCTACGCGTTGGCCCTCTCCGGGCTCTTCCTCTTGGCGCGGCTGCGCGCGGCGAGCGAGCCCCGCCGGCTCTTCGCCGCGGCCGGCCTCGCGGGGGCCCTCGCTCTCGCCCTTACCGCGCCGGTGTGGCTGCCCAGCGCGATCTACCTGCCGCAGACGTTGCGTTACCACGTCATCGAGAGCGGTGCCCCGAGCTTCGAGACCGGCCGCGTCGTGGCGGCGGAAGCACGGCTGGCCCAGAGCCTCTTGCCGGTGGTCGCGCCCAACGCCTTTGGCAACAGCCGCTACGGCCGCTACTGGGGGCGCGACAACACCAACGAGGACGCCAGCGGCTTTCCGGGCACCCTGACCTTGCTCCTGGCTTGTCTCGCACTGCCGGGGATCGGCGACCGGCGTCGCCCGGGGGAGGGGGTGATGCTCGTCGCGGCGGCCGGCACCCTGACCTGGCTCGCTCTACCGCCGTTGGTGACCGGTCTTCTGGCCGCGGTGCCAGTGGTCGGTGGTGCGGCGCGGGAGGGATCTCACCGGCCGCTTCTGGTTCTCGGCTTCGCCCTCGCCTATCTCGCCGCCTGCTCCCTCGACCGGTGGCGGAGCGGCGAGATCCGGCGTTCGTGGCTTTTCGTCCCGCTGGTCCTCCTGGCGGCCCTCGTCGCCTGGGCCTATCTGGGCCACGCCGACCCGGCCGATGCGACGGCCCTCGAAGTCTTGCGGCTCGGCTGGCTGCGCTGGCAGGGGCGCTTCCTGGCCCTCGGGGCGGTGGTGCTCTTCTTCGGCTTCCGGCGCCGGTGGGCGCCGCCGGCGATCGCGCTCTTCGTCGCGGCGGAGCTCTTCCTCGCCTTCCACGACGCCAATCCGCCGATGCCACCGCGGCTCGACTTTCCGACCCCGGCGCCGCTGGCGGAGCTCGAAGCCCGGACCGGGGCCGACGGTGGCCGCATCGTCGCCCTCGGCTCGGCGTTACCGCCCAACCTGGCGAGCCTCTACGGTCTTGCCGATGCGCGGGTCTACAACCCGGTCGAGCCGGCGACGTACTCCGGGCTCCTGGGGCCTCTGTTGGCGACGCCGCGCAAGAACGTTCCCGAGCTGGTGGTGGCGGACCACCCGGTGCTCGACCTGCTCGGGGTCGGTTGGGTGCTCACCGATCCCGGGGTCGAGCTCGGAGCGCCCCTCGAACGGGTGGTCGAGGATCCTGCCGGGTGGATCTACCGCCGGCCGCGCCCGCTGCCCCGGTTCTTCCTCCCCGTGGCGGCCCAGGTCCTCGACACCTCCGGCGACGACCCCTTCGCGGCGGTCGACTTCGCGGCGCTGGCGGCGCTGCCCCCGGGGGCCGAGGGCGTGCCCTGGAGCGCGACCGACCCCGGGGGCTCGAGCCTGGCCAAGATCGAGATCGCGCCGGCGCACCTCTCTGCACGCGCCCGGCTCGCCGAGACGAGGCTCCTGGTGGCGAGCGTCTACCGCCAGCCCGGAGACGCCTGGCGGTTCCTCCTCGACGGCGCGCCGCTCCCCACCTTCGAGGCCGACGGACCGCTGGCGGCGGCGTGGCTGCCCGCCGGGAACCATCGCCTCGACCTGCTCTACCGGCCGCCGGGGTTCGTCCTCGGCTGCTTTCTGGCGGCGCTGGGCGTCCTCGGTGTCGCCCTCTCCGCGCCGGTGCCTCGGCGAGGGTAGAATCGCGCCATGGCGAAGGACGGCAATCTCAAGGTGATCTGCCCGGGCTGCGGCGGCGAGCTGGTGGTCGACCGCGAGACCGGCGAGGTGTTGCTCCACAAGGAAGCTGTACAGCCCCTCGCCGGTGGCAAGGACTTCGACAGCCTGCTGGCCGGGCTCGACGATGACAAGGCACGAGCCGAGGAGCGCTTCGAGCGCGAGCGAGCGGCCATGAAGGACCGTGACCGCCTGCTCGAGGAGAAGTTCCGGGAGGCCATGAAACGCGCTTCCGAAGAGCCCGACGACGAGCCACCCAAGCGCCCCTGGGACTTCGACTAGCCCTGGGATTTGGACTGGCCGGTGGCCGGTCCGAGCTCGAAGTACCGCGGCGAGGGGCCCACCTCGGCCTCGTCGCCGGTTTCCAGGTCGAGCTCGTCACCGCTTCGCCCGACGACCCGTACCGCTGGCCGTGGCAGCCGCGCCGCGACCGTGCCGGCGGTGCTCCAGCCGACCACGGTTTCGCCGCCACCGGCGGTCTCGAACCGGTACAGTCGCGCGCCCTCGGGGGCCGGTAGTGGACCGAGGAAGGTGCTGCCGGCGAGCTGTCGGAGGAGCGTCGCCATGGCCGCGAAGGAGGCCCGCCGGCGCAGACCGCCTTCGGTGTCGGGGGTGG
>JAGQSE010000197.1 GCA_020439725.1 Acidobacteriota bacterium | reverse complement strand
GCCTTCACGTGATCCAGAAGCCGTAGCTTTCGAGCTGCCAGCGGCCCTCGTTGAGGGTCATCGTGACGGTACCACCCTGCCACGAACGGTCCCAGATGATGATGGCCTTGCGGCCCGCGCGGTCGACCTCGACGAGGGGAAACTGAGTGGCGAAGAAGAGACCAAACTTTTCCTTGGCCGCCGCCATCTCGGCGGGGGTGAGGGCGATGGTCCGCAGCGACGGTGCCAGGCCCCGCCAGGCGTGCCGTGGCGCGACGACGAAATGGGCGCGGTCCTCGCCGAGCTCCGGACGCCCGAAGCAGAGGCCTTTGGACTCCGGGCAGCGGGGGAGGATGGCCTGGGCCTCGGTCCCCTCGATCTCCTCGAGGAGCCTTGCGAGGGCGCTGGTGGTGGAGTCCTCCGCGGCGCTGTATGCCACGGTGGGTAAGGGGTCTGTCTTGTCGCCCACGCCGTCTCCGTCTGTGTCCGGATCGGTCGGGTCGGTGATCAGGCGCTCCTCGACCAGGTCGGTGAGGCCGTCGCCGTCGCTGTCGCGCTCAAGGTCTTCCCACGAGACCTCAAGGACCAGGTTCTCGCCTCCCTCCTCGACGTGCATGCCGATGGGCGGGAACATGACCAAGCTCTCGTCGAGCTGGCGGAAGGCCACCTCGATCTGCAGGCCGTCGTCCGTCGCCAGCGGCAAGGCCGAGGCCTCGACCACCTCGAAGGGCTGGAACTGCCGGAGGCCGGTGTAGAGCTTCTCCCAGGTCGCCCCTTCGTCCCGACTTCGCGCCACCCAGTAGCCTCCGCCCGAGACCTCGCCCGCCGGGTCGAGGGACTGCGCCAGACCGATCGCGATCACGGCATCGTCCGTGCGCTCGACCCGGACCACCGAAAGGTCTCCGGGGACGGGTAGATCTCGGGCTTCCGATGCTTCCGCCGCCGGATCGCTGGTCTCGCTCTCGCTCTCCGCTTCCGGATCGGTCAGCGCACGCTCGCGGTAGGGGTTCCACAACGGCCGATCTGCGAGCTCGAGTATGCGAGCCGCGATAGGGTCCGGACCTGAGCTCCCACCGACGGGAGCGGATGCCCTGGCCTCGAGGACTGCGACCAACTCGGAGGTGAGGTCGAGCGCGCGCAGCCGGAGCTCAGGAAACGCGATCAGCCAGGCATCGGAATCGGTCAGGGCGGACTCGTCGTCGAGAAGGGTAGAAAGATAGGACTGCTCGGAATCCGCCTCCTCGCGGATGCGTCGGAGGAAGAAGGCGGAGAACCCCGAGTACCCCTCCCGTAGCGCCAGGAACCCGACGGCTTGCGCTAGGGTCCCGCTCTCTGCCAGCGGTCCCGAGTAGCCGTCGTCGCTTGCGGCCAGGTCCTCGAAGAGCTCGAAGGGATCGTCGTCTCGGGCCTCGGTGGCGATGGATCGGTCGAGCAGCTGCCAGAGCCAAGCCTCGATGCATTGGCACTTCGCGGCCTGCTGCTCTTCGTAGTCATCGCTCTTGACGCCCGGTGTCGGCGTTCGCGTTTCGGCGGGAACTTCGTCGAGCAGGCGACGCGCTGCCTTGTCGTCCCCGTCGAGCGCTAGCGCCGCCGCCATGTCGAGACGGTAGCCGAGGGGCCAGGGATCCACCTCGGGCTTGCGCCCCGGGCTGAAGAGACGCTCGCGAGCCTCGTCGGACGTCGTGCGGAACTCCTTCGCGGCTCGCGTCGCCAGGCCGGCTGACAGGAGCGACCTCAGATACTCGGCCTCCAGATCGTGGGCGCGAACCAGGCCCTTCGCGCGCGCCAGGTTCACGGCTTCCTCCAGGATCGCCGCCCGCTCCACGGCAGACATTGCGGTGCCTGCCAGGATCTCCAGGATCTCGACACGGGGTGCCCCCTTGTCGACGGCGACCACCGCGAGGCTGAGACGCAGCTCGTTGATCGGATCGAGACCCCGGGCGAGCCGCAGGCCGAGATCCCGAGAGTCCGCGGACTCGACCGCGGCCAGCAGGTCGCGCCCCTTCTTCGGAGAGCAGCGCGCCAGATTGTCGAGGAACAAGATGGCCGCCGCGGTCGTCTCCTCCGACTCGGGATGCTTGCCGAGAGCCCCTGCCAGCGCCCCTTCGATTCTCCCCGCACGTTCGGGATCGGCCTGGTAGTCGCACCATGGGTCGGGCAGAATCCGCAAGGCCGAGACGAGGACGGCCTCCGCGCTCTTCTCGTCCCCGCCCAGTCGTTCCGTCAAGCTCGCGACCGCGCCTTTCGCGTTGCTCTCGAGCACCGCCTGGCGTACCGCACGCTGGAGCTCTGCTGGCAGCTCCTCGATCGGCCACTCGCCCTCCGCCAGGTCCTTCGCATCGACCGCCACCGCCCACCTCGCCACATCCGCCGGCGCCGCCAAGGTCGCAGGTGTCGACGTGGCAACGATCAAACCGGCCATGAGGCAAACATCGAGTGCTTTCATCTCGGTCCCCCCAGGTCTTTGATCGTTTCCAGCGGGCTCCAGGTTCCAAGGAATTCCGGAGAGCTTGGCGGTGGGTAGGTGGCAATTGAGCCGATGAGTCTGCTTGTCCGGGACGCTATTGAGACATACAGGCTACGAGCCTTGCTCCTTCACTGCCGAGTGCCGTTGGCAAATCGTACCTAGATCTTCTTCGTGGAGGGTTGCATTCCCGGCATCGTGGCTAGCGAGGACATGGCCGGTCAGTCGTACCGCGAGTGCACGACGCTTCGCAGACCAGGCCGTGAATACTCTCTTGCCGACGAAAGGTGCCGTGGTTGGCCCTCTTCCCATTGCGGGCTCCATATTGGCGTGGCACAAGTCTGTTTCGCCGACGTCAGGGGGGTAGCAGGAAGACCATGGCGTTGGCACTCTACGATCCGACTATGGGACATCGCTTGAGGTGACCGCGCCTCAGGAAGCCACCCTCGTAGCCAGAGTCGTTCCTGCGCTTGCGAGCAGTCGTATGACGTTTGGTTAAACAAGCCAGTCTCGAGGGATCAAGAGATCGACTTCACCCCTCCACTCCTCGACTAGGTGAATGCCGGGGAGCCCACGCCAGACTCTGGCGCCAGCATGCTCGAGAACAATAATCTGAAAGGAGCCCTGTCGAGCCTCCACGAAGTTCGCAAGCAGCTTGAGCACACTTCGAAGCCGCGCTTCGTCGTTAGACAATCTGGTGCGGGCCTCGCCAGGGTCCTCGTCAAATTCCCGACCTGTCGGAAAATAGACCTGGCTTGGCTGGTCAATGATAAGAAAGGAAGGGACAGGGTTCTGGGGTAGTCTGGTGAAATAACTCTGGAGTGAAAGAAGGCTGGATATATGGTAACCCATCCAGTTCTCGCCGCTTCCGATCTCCCAGAGGTAGTCTTGGCGGCCGGTTGTCGAATCCTGAAATCTCAGGGTCAGTTGGCGTACTCTCAGTTCGATAAGATCGCTTGCTCTCTCCAGCTCTAAATCCTCTGCGAAGCCTCCGATGCCGCGGGAAATGGAAAGTAGCGCCGCCTTCTCCCTGGCTTCCCGAGCCGTAGAGTCGACCTGTCTCCTTAGCTGCCCTTCTCGAGCCCTGAGTTCTCGAAGTTCGACTGAGAGCTCGCTGTCCGCTTCGGATTGCGTGAAGTTCGAGACTGCCTGCTCTAGCCTCCCAATAAACCTAAAGACCTCTTCTAGCCGTTGGCGGCGGCCTGCTTCCTCAGCCAGACTCCGTTCTAGCTCCGCCCGGCGGGCTCGAACGATTGCAAGCTCCTCCTCGATGGTGACAATTTCTTCGAGTACAGCAACCTCCTCTTTGGATAGAACTGCGGGCGTATCTTGTACGACCCGCAGTTCGATTGCGAGCTGTCCGGCTGCCTCTCGCAAAACGGCGAGTTCCCTTCCCGCAGACTGTGTAGTTGAATTGCAAAGTGGACAGCTGGCTTCGGCAGCCACCGCATCTTTGAACCAGCCAAGAGAGTCTAGTCGACCGCTTTGTCGACCTATGGCTGCGCTGTAGCTCGCCATCTGCTCTCGCAGTTCTTCTAGGCGGACTAGCTGCCTTCTGTGGTCGCCGAGCTGCTGGTCAAGGTCCCTGTCTCGCTGCCGAACACGCAGGAGCTCCGCGCTGGCAGCCTTGGTGCTTCCGGCTTGATAGGATGGGAGTTCTCTGGTGGCAGCGACACGCCTTAGGGAAACTAAGCACTCCGCAAGGGTGGCCGGCTCTCGGTCTTGAGAGAGTAGCGACAACTCCTTGGCCCGGCTATAAAGTGAAAATGCCTCGCCCTCCCAAGCTCGAGCAGCTTCGGCCCGTCGCTCTAGCTGGGCCGACTTTTCTCGGATTCTCTGTTGGAGAGACCTAAGCTCGTGCTCGGCCTTTAGGTAGTCGCCGTCGATTGCTCCAAGCGCAAGAGGGAAAATCGTTCTGAGGGTCTCGCGGTGCTCTGTGGTCTCTGTTCGATAAAACAGTGTAAAGGGGTTCGCGACGACGTGTTGGGGCAAAAAGTTGAAAGCCACCATATCTCGGAAGCTGGCCCTGCCAGAGTAGCCAGCGGGTACAGGTCGCCCTCCACGAAAGTCGAGGTTAGGCAGGCCGCTGGTGCGATCAAGCATTGCTTTAATCCCGTCGATGGTCTCGTTCTTGATGGGCCACTCTAGGGAGTCGGCTAGTTCGCCCTCTCGAAGACAGAAGCTTGAACTAGCGACGGAAGCGCCAGGCTCCTCTCGAGCGATCAGGATGCGTCGTTCTCGCAATACCAGACGCAAGCCAAACCAAGATGAGTGCTGCCGAATTACTCCAACTGGGATCGTGCATTTGGAAGCGCCGAGGCAGTAATCAATAATTCCTATAATCGAGGACTTTCCCGATCTACTTCTTCCGGTAATGATGCTCAGCTTCTTCGGGCGGAACTTCAGTACCCGCGGAACGTGCTTGCGATCCCGAGGCCAGATTACGAGAGACTCTATGAAAAGGTGCATAATCAGAACCTGACGTGGAGCTGGGTGCAGATGAACGAAAGATCGTGCCCACTCAGCCATGTTCCGAGCCGCTTGCTTGCACTCAGTACCTTTCGCACATCATCGTGCGTCGGTTTCAGGGCATCAGGAAGACTCTTCCTGCGTGGCACAAATCGGGGTAACTTCTTTGAATCACTCTGGCGCTCTAGAAGATCTGCGGCGCAAGCCAGAGAGAGGCTTCGCAGCGTCCTGGCTTGCATCGCCTCCATTCTCTGCTGCAGCCCCACTACCAGCTCGGGAGAGTCATAGAGCGCCTTGAGGAGTCCGCTCTTAAATTGTTTGGCGGAAATTTTCTGAGCTGAGCGCTGATGAAAGACTGTTGGGAGTACAAGCATCAAGAATGAAAGGTCAGGTGCATCTCCGCCGGGAGAGTTTTTCTGGTAGCTCAGGGCGAACTGCCACAAAGAGGCGGCGCCTACGGCAGTGTTCTGAATGACTTCTATCTCAAATTGGGCTTTCATGATCGTGTCTGGGGTTTTACCTTGTCAGAGTATGAAGGGTGCCACCAAACCCTCTCGTCATCGGCGAGGCGATGGTAGCCGCCTGACGTGAAGTACTCTGCCGTTGTTTGTTGACCCGCGAGGTGTGCACAGAACCCGTCATCGACAGTTTTGCGAAGGATAGTGCGCCCCAGCGCCTCTTCGTCACTAATGCTCCGGTCGGAAGTATGGACTCTTGCGACCCGACGCCATCGCTCTTCTAGGTCCGAGAAGAATGCTATCCAGTCAAGCTCGGTGACATCTCCGACCTCGGCAAGGCGAATTCTCTCCGTGGCAAAGCGAAGATAGCAGATGAGTGCATGATCGATGTCCGGGTCCTCGGCCGCAACAAGGATCAGCTGCCTGACAAAAGTTCTCGACCTTGCTTCTTCTTTTTGGGTAGGGTCAACGGGGATCAGGTTTGCTGCTCGCTCCTTAGTTCGCCTCAACCGAAGATCTCGAAGGAGGGCCTGGTACTGAACGTCAAACGTATCTCGCTCTATCCACGCGGGCTGGTTCGCGCGCCACCGCTCACGACAACGCCGGTGGAGCCAGCCGGTGAGCGCGTCAACCAGCGTTGTTGGATCCCCTAACCTGGGAGGGAAGTGAAGCAGGGATGCGATCTTGCGCGAATGATCGGCAAGTGAGATATTGGACCCGTCGCAGAGCCTAATGCGAACAATTAGCTCCTCGAGCTCAGCTTCGTCAAGAGCAAGAACGGTTGTTGCGTATGCGTGAAGGGAAGCTGGTAGAGAGGACGAAAGCTCGCGAACTCGAGCGACACAGGCTCGGGCCCTGCTAGGATCCAATGCGTCACCTATGTTTCGCGCCAGGCACTCGGGTACGGGGCGATTGGTCACGAGTAAAAAGGCCCTGTCAGGGCTGGGCTCCCCCCGGATTGCGGTAGCCCAGATCGCGAGAGTCTTCCAGAGCGCCTCGGATCGGTCTGTAAACGGTTGGCCTCGGCCTAGGAGAGAGCTCTTGTCTTGTTCGCGAGTTAGCGTGGAAGAGGTTTGCACCACCACGTCGTCGCCGGTCTCGAGCCCCACCCGTGCGCCGGCTGGCGCAGATGCGAGCCAATGCAGGGCGCGAACGAATTGTAAGTCTGTACCGGCCAGAAGTCCCGGAGCATCGTGTTTATCTTGAGACCTTGACATGTGCAATAGCCTAATTCGTGAGCAAGGTAGAAGCAACCTCTCGGTTAGGAGGCCTGTCAGCTCCTGGTGAGCGGGGCATGTATTCTCTGCGGCACACCCTCGGATGTGCTCGCTCTAGGTTCACGCGAAGGGCTCTAGAAGAGACACTTTTTTCGTCTTGCCCCAAGTGACTTTCTGAGGATCCAGGCCGACGGCTCCTCCCGCTCGAGGCTCAGTGAGGCTAACGCCATTCCTGAACCTCTCAAAGCAGTCCACGTCGCCAGAGACCAGAGGGAAGCTTCTGCCCGGAAGGTGGCCTGGGCATCGTTTCTAGTGCAAGGGGCTGATCAGTTCGCTCAACACGAAGATCGATAGGTGGTTCTGTAAATCTCCCGGCTCGGGGAGACAGCTAGAGTCAACAGAACCGTTGCCTCCGGGCGCGGAGTCAGCAGTTGTGGTCTAGGGAGGCGGACCCTAGACAAAGGCGTCGGTCAGACGTCCTGGGGTCCCAACTTCCTCCTGTTAGACAAGGTGGAGATGGCGCCTGGCTTGATCAGAGGCCGACAGGCGAATCGGACGGCATCTCTGGATAATCGGGAAGCGCGTTCAACGGGAGGCCAGGGCTTTGAGCAACCCAGGTCGGAATCTGCGGGCACCAGCGATACGAGGTCTAGGGTTTGGCGAGCGAGTCTTGGGGAGTAGTAGCAGGCTTAGTCTCTTCGTCCTTTTGCCGGGGCTTTCGAGGCGATTGGACTGACGCAAGATCCGTTGGCGACCAAGAAGTCAGTTGTCCGCCAGATGGAGAACAGCACCGGTAGCAGGCGCATGTCAACGCTCGAAGGCCTGCTTGCGTAATCGAGTGGCAACCAACGCTGGAGCTGCGGTCGGCTGGGATCGAGTCCGTCCCGCTTCGTTCCCGCGGTTGATCCCTGTTCCTTCCGGAGCGCCGTCGGGCTCGCGGAGTTCCTCGGTCCTAGTTAGCCATCCATCTCGACAAGGCCTTCTCCGTCGGCCACACTACCGATCCAAGCCGGAGCCGAGAGACGTGCGCTGCTGACAGGGGTCCTGCCGAAGCAGCCCGATCCCACAGGAGCCCCCCACCAATGCCCACCCAAACCGAAAAAGCCCACGCCTTCCAAGCCCTCCACCATCGCCCCGAGGCCTTCATCATCCCCAACCCGTGGGACGCGGGGAGTGCGCGGATGCTCGAGGGGTTGGGGTTCGAGGCGTTGGCGACGACGAGCTCGGGGTTGGCGTTTTCGTTGGGGCGGCGGGACAACGAGGCGGGGCGGGAGGCGGTCCTCAGGCACGTGGCGGAGGTGGTGGCGGTGACGGGGGTGCCGGTGTCGGGGGATCTCGAGAACGGGTTTGGGGATGCGCCGGAGACGGCTGCGGAGACAATCCGGATGGGGGCCGAGGCGGGGCTGGTGGGAGGGTCGATCGAAGATTCGATCGATCAGCCGGGGGAGCCGCGCGGGGTGTACGAGCTCGAGCTTGCCGTCGAGCGGGTCCGAGCCGCGGTCGAGGCCGCTCGGAGCTTGCCCTTCCCGTTCATGCTCACCGCGCGGGCGGAGAACTTCGTGGTCGGACGGCCGGATCTCGCAGACACGATCCGGCGTCTCCAGGCCTACCAGGAGGCGGGAGCGGACGTGCTCTTCGCACCGGGGCTGACTCGGGAGGACGACATTGCCGAGGTCCTCCGTTCGGTCGATCGGCCGGTCAACGTGCTGGCGGGGCTCGGCGGGATGAGCCTCGGGCGGGCGCGGCTCTCGGAGCTCGGGGTACGGCGGATCAGCATCGGTGGGGCGCTGACCCGCGCGGCCTACGGAGCGTTCCTCGAGGCGGCACGCGAAATGCTCGATCGGGGAACCTTCGATTTCGCGCAGGACGCCACGAGCTTCGCGGAGCTCACCAAGCTCTTCGAAGCTTGAAGGCGGACGCGGCTGAGCCCTCACGGACCTGAGCGTGCACGGGCACGTGCATCCGCGGCTGCCCCGCTGTAGGCCCCGCGGCGTCTCCCTCGCCGGCGCGCTGCTTACTTCGCCGTCGGTCCCGCGTTCTTGATCTCGTCGCTGACGCCGTCGGCGAACTGACCGAAGTTGTCATGGAACATCTTGGCCAGGCGCTTGGCGTCGTCGTCGTAGGCGGCGGCGTCGGCCCAGGTACGCCGGGGGTCGAGGATCTCGGCAGGGACGCCCTCGATGTGGAGTGGGATCTCGAGCCCGAAGATCGGGTCCACGCGGGTCTCGACCTCATCGAGCTCGCCGCCCAGGGCCGCGGTGACCATCCGGCGGGTATGGGCCAGGCGCATGCGCCGGCCGACGCCGTGGGGGCCACCGGTCCAGCCGGTGTTGATCAGCCACACCTTGCTGCCGTGACGGCGCAGGCGCTCGCCGAGCATCTCGGCGTAGACCCCGGGGTGGAGCGGCATGAAGGGTGCGCCGAAGCAGGCGCTGAAGGTGGCGGTGGGCTCGGTGACACCGCGTTCGGTGCCGGCCACCTTGGCGGTGTAGCCGCTCAGGAAGTGGTACATGGCCTGCGCCTCGGTGAGCCGGCTGATCGGCGGCAGCACCCCGAAGGCGTCGCAGGTCAGGAAGATCACGTGCTTGG
>JAGQSE010000196.1:6007-7408 GCA_020439725.1 Acidobacteriota bacterium | reverse complement strand
CGGAAGTGTGCATCTCCACCGCGCGTCAGCTGCAGGGCAAGGAGCTCTCCTGGAACAACCTGTTGGACTCCGACGCGGCCCGCAAGATGGTCTCCCAGATGGACGAGCCGGCGGTGGTCATCGTCAAGCACAACAACCCCTGCGGCGTCGGTCGCGGCCGGCGCCTGCTGAGCGCCTACGAGCGCGCCCTGGCCACCGACCCGGTCTCCGCCTTTGGCTCGATCATCGCCTTGAACCGGCCGGTCAACGCCGCCGTCGCCGAGGCCATGGACTCGCTCTTCGCCGAGGTGGTCATCGCCCCCGGCTATGACAAGGAGGCGCTGTCGAGCATGGCCAAGAAGAAGGCGCGGCGGCTGATCAAGTGCCCGGTCTTCGCTCCGGGTGGAGAGCTCGACCTACGCTCCATCGACGGCGGCATGCTGGCGCAGGAGCTCGATGCGACGCCCGACGACACCACCGCCTGGACCTGCCCCACGAAGCGCCGGCCCAGCGACGAGGAGCGCAGCGCCCTCGAGCTCGCCTGGAACGTCTGCCGCTACGTCAAGTCCAACGCCATCGTCCTCGCCAACCCGCATCAGACGGTGGGCATCGGCGCCGGGCAGATGAGCCGGGTCGACTCGTGCCGGCTGGCGGTGGAGAAAGCGCAGCTCCCGGTCGAGGGCACCGCCGCCGCCTCCGACGCCTTCTTCCCCTTTCGCGACGGTCTCGACGCCCTCGCGGCGGCCGGGGTCACGGCGGTGATCCAACCCGGCGGCAGCAAGCGCGACGACGAGGTGGTGGCCGCCGCCGACGAGCACGGCATGGCGATGCTGTTCACCGGTACGCGGCACTTCCGGCACTGAACGGGCTCAGGGACGCGGTCGAGCGCTGCCGCGGTCCTCTTCGCCGGCTTGCGTAGCGACGCCCTGGGATAGACTCGGGGGCCATGGTGCCTACCCGAGCCGTCTTCCCTCTCCCCTTGCTCGCCCTCCTCGTCCTGCTCTCCGCGACCAGCCCGGCCTTGGCCGCCGCGCCGGACCCCTGGACGGTGCTTGAGGAGGTGCGTGCCTCGACCGCCGCCGCCGGGGTCCTCGAGGCCGACTTCCGCCAGACCTATGTCCCCGCCGGCTTCGACCAGGGCGAGTCGGAGGGCGGAACGATGTACCTCGAGCTCCCCGATTGCCTGCGCTGGGACTATCGGGACCCGTACCCCAAGAGCTTCCTCCTGTGCGGCGGCGTGGTCCACGCCTGGAACCCCGAAGACGGGGTCGGCCGGCGCTATCTGGTCGAGCCGGAGGACGAGCCCGGGCTCGACCTGCTGCTGCTCTCGACCGGTGACCTCAAGGAGCGATACCGGGCCAGCACCGAGCCGGGTGAAGGAGAAGCCGTCGACGTCGTGCTCGTCCCCCTCGACGCCGCGCC
>JAGQSE010000196.1:0-5935 GCA_020439725.1 Acidobacteriota bacterium | reverse complement strand
ACCACCACCTTCGTCATCACCGGCTACCGGCCGGCCGAGGGTCGCCAGGTCTTCGTACCTCCCCAGGAGGTCACCTGGCAGGACCAATGAGCTCGCCGACGATGACACGCCCCGCGATCGACGCCGTGCCCATTGCCGACGCCGTGCCCGTCCGGTCGCCCAGAGCACCCCATCCCGAGAGGAAGAACCGCCCCATGCGCCACCCCCAGACCCACGCCTCTTGCCCTGTACACCGCTCGCGACGTCCGATCCCGCGAACGGCTCGCGGGTTGATCGTCGCCTGCGCGGCGGTCGCCCTGCTGCTGACCGCCGGAGCCGCCTCCGCGAGCCCGTACCAAAAGGGTGAGCCGATCCAGTTCACGGGCCTGGTCACCGACTCCCAGGGCAAGCCCATCGCCGGCGTCCAGGTACTGCTCGAGGCGTCGCGCAACAAGTTCAGCTACAAGAAGCTCCGCCGCACCACCGTCGACACCTTCAAGGTCAGCACGACCACCGACGAGCGGGGCGAGTACAAGATCCGCTGGCCGTGGAACGACTACTACAACGGCTTCGAGCTGATGGTGGCGATCCCGGTGCGCCGCGCCGACGGCGAGCGCTTGCGCATCCTCACGCGTAGCGACATCACCGAGCGCGCCTTGGGCGGCAGCCCCGTGGTGGTACCGCTGGTGATCACCGACACCAGCTTCCTCGACGCCTTCCGCCACTTCCTGGCGGGTCTCGACAGCCAGCCCAAGCGCGACCTCTACCAGAAGCTCGGCCGCCCCGACAAGGTCGACGAGACCGTCCCCGGCGAGGTCTCGTGGTGGTATTTCGAGACCGGCAAGGTCTACCGCTTCTCCGGCCTCGCCGCCCCCAAGATCGACTCCTTCGAGCCGATCAAGAAGTTCTAGTCCGCCTCCTGCACCTCGCGGCGTACCTGCTGCATCAGGGGAGTGCGCAAGGGGGGCGGGTGGATCCCGAAGAGGCCCGCGGGAGCGGCCGGTGCGGGTCGCAACAGGTCGGCCACGGCGCGGGTGGGGAGCTCCTCGACGCGCACCGCTCGCACGCCGTCGAGACCCGAAAGCCGTGCCCGGCTCCACCGGCGGGGCACGGCGTCGATCCACCGCGGGGCACCGTTGGGGACGACCACCGGCACCAGGTCCTCGCCTTCGAGGTGGACCAGCCCAAGGCGTGAGCTGTCGGGATCGAGCTCGAGGGAGAGATAGCCGGTGACCTCGGCGGGCCAGGCGATGTCGAGCCCCGCGGCTCCCCGGTCCGCCACGACCTCTCCCGGTCGTCCCGGCAACGCTCCCGGCGGGCGGCCCAGCTCGGCGAGGACCGGCCGCTCGGCTCCCAGCTCGGGCACGCCCCAGCGACCGATGGGCGGCGCTCCCCAGACGAGCACCTGCTCGATGCCGGGGCTGCTCCAGCCCCCCTCGAGCCCCGGATCCCACTGACGGGCGACCCGCCATTCGCCGTCGCTCGCCACCAGGTCTTCAAAGGCCGCCGGCTCGGGACCCGCGCCCTGGAGGTCTGCGAGGAGCCCGCCACCGCCGTTCGAGCTGCGCAGCTCGACCACCAGGCGGTTTTCACCCTCGAGCAGCAGGTCGCCGACGGCGTAGACGTCGAGGGGCTCGCCGAGCACGAAGCTGCCGCCCCCCACCGGCCGGCCGTTGAGCCAGGCGAAGTACTCCTCCTCGGCCTCGATCAACAACCGAGCGCGAGCCGGTCGCGGCTCGACGCGGAAATCCCGGTAGACGTAAAAGGCGGCCGGTATGGTGATCGAGGCTTTGGACCGTGGCGCCCAGATCCACTCGGCATCGCCGGTGGCCGGCGTTCCGGCGAGCAACCAGCGAAGCAGGCCGATGGCACCGGCGACGGCCACCAGGAGGATCGCCACGCGCAGAGCTCTTCGCCCGAAGGAGCCGGGGCGAAACCCCCGATCGCTCATCGCTTGCCCCCGCCGATCCAGCCCTTCGAGCGGAAATAGAGCAGCAGCCCCACCACCACCGTAACCATCACACCGACCACCACCGGATAGCCCCAACGCCACCC
The DNA here is from genome assembly GCA_020439725.1 of Acidobacteriota bacterium. Classification (GTDB taxonomy): domain Bacteria; phylum Acidobacteriota; class Thermoanaerobaculia; order Multivoradales; family JAHZIX01; genus JAGQSE01. The sequence goes on along the minus strand of JAGQSE010000196.1, from coordinate 3,901 downwards.
GAGCTCGGGCATGTTCCAGGGTGAGTGGGTGTCGAAGTTCATGCCGTAGAGCCCCGCCAGGAAACCCAGCGGAATGAAGATCGTCGAGATGATGGTCAGCACCTTCATCACCTCGTTCATGCGGTTCGAGGTCATCGACAGGTGCAGATCCATCAGGTTGGCGCCCATCTCGCGCAGGTTCTCCGACAGCTCCACCAAGCGCAGGACGTGGTCGTAGCAATCGCGGAGATAGACCTGGGTCTCGTGACTGAAGGGCGGTGAGCTCCGTTCGAGGGTGTGGATCGTGTCGCGCTGCGGCCAGATCGTCCGGCGCAGCGCCAGGAGCTCGCGGCGCACCGCGTGGAGGTCGCCGAGGATCTCGATGTCGGCGTCGGAGAAGACATGCTCCTCGAGGGCCTCGAGACGGTCGCCGAGCATCTCGACCACCGGGAAGTAGCCGTCGATGCCCGCGTCGAGGAGGGCGTAGACGAGGTAGTCGGCACCGGCGCCGCGGATCCGGCCGGTGCCCCGTCGCAGGCGCTCGCGCACCGGCTCCCAGCTGTCGCCGGGCTTCTCCTGGAAGGTGACGACGAAGCCTTCGCCGATGAACAGGCTGATCTGCTCGATCTCGAGGTGGTCCGAGAGCTGGACCGTTTGGAAGACGACGAAGTGGTGCTCGCCGTAGTCCTCGACCTTCGACCGCTGGCCGACGTTGACCACGTCCTCGAGGGCCAGGCGGTGGATCCCGAAGAGCTCGGCGAGCCCGCGCAGCACCGCCTCGGTACCAAGACCGACGACGTCGACCCAGGTCACCGGGTACTGACCGAGCACCTGGCGGATCTCCGCGACGTCCTGGACCTCGCGGTCGAGCATCTCGTCGGCACCGTAGGCGATCAGCCGCATCGCCGAGGCCGGCGCGTCGGTCGGGATCTGCAGGCTCCCCGGGGCGGTACCCGGCGCACCCCGCCGGCCAAGGCCGGACCGGTGACGGCGCGAGCGGCGGTTCGCGAGACGGAGGCGTTTGGGGGTGGAAGCCATCAGATCTCCTGCCCGGTCATTCTAGCGGCCCGCGGCTCCTGGCGAGCGCAGGCACCGTCACATCCGGCCATGGCGCAGGATCGAGGCCAGCAGCCAGAACCCCATGACCGCGGCGACGACAAAGCCCGCCAGACCGATGAGCGGGATCCCGTGCCACAACGGCGGTACCCCGGCGAGGACGATCAACGACGAACCGATGATCAGCGCCGCCAGCACGATGGCGAAGGCGAGGACATTGCTCACCCGGTCGAGGGTGGCGTTGAGGGGATCGAGACCACGCAGCTCGAAGCCCAGGCGCGATCGGCCGCGACGCAGCTGGGCGAGGGTAGCGCGGAGCTCTCCGGGGACGTCGCGCATCAGGGCGAGGACCTCGCCGCCGGACTCGGCGAGGTCTCGAGCCAGCCGCTGGGGGTAGTAGCGCTCGAGCTGGATCCGGCGCAGGAAGGGCGCCGCGTGGCTCGAGATCTCGAAGTCCGGATCGAGCCCCCGGCACAACCCCTCGACGTTGGCCAGGGCCTTGATCATCAGGAAGAGGTCCGGCGGGATACCGAGCTGATGGCGCGCCGCCAGCTCGAGCAGCTGCTGGAGGACGTCGCCCAACCGGATCTCTCGGAGGGGCCTGAAGAAGTGCCGGTCGGCGAACTCCGCCAGGTCGCGTTCGAGGCCCGGCGGATCCGCCTCGCCGCCGTGATGACAGAGCGCCAGGAGCGACTCCTTCATCCCCTGGCTGTCGCGGCGTACGATGCCCAGGACCAGACCGGCGAAGTCCTCACGGGTCGAGCGGTCGATGCGACCCATCATGCCGAAATCGAGATAACAGATCACCCCACCGTCGAGCACGAAGACGTTGCCCGGGTGGGGATCGCCGTGGAAGAAGCCGAAGTCGAAGATCTGGCGCATCGAGAGCTCGGCGACCAGGGTGGCCAGACTCACCGGGTCGTCGCCGCGCCGACGCAGCTCCTCGACGTCGGAGGACCGGACACCGTCGATCCGCTCCATGGTCAGCACCTTCTCGGTGGTGACCCGGCGCAGCACCTTGGGCACGCGCACCCGACCGTCGCCGCGGAACTGCCAGGCGAAGTGTTCCTGGTTGGCCGCCTCCATGCGGTAGTCGAGCTCCCGGTCGAGAGAAACGCCGAGCTCCTCGACCACCCGTGTCGGCCGGTGGACGTCCCAACCCTCGAGCCGGCGCTCCATCAGCGTCGCCAGGTTCATCAGGATCTCGAGATCGACCTCGAGCATGGCGCGGACCCCGGGACGCCTCACCTTGACCACGACCTCCTCGCCGGCGGCGGTTCGGGCGCCGTGGACCTGGCCGATGGAGGCCGCCGCCAGAGGCTCCTCGTCGAAGTGGTCGAAGAGCTCGTCGAGGGGCGCACCGAGCTCCTCCTCGACGATCTCGCGCACCTCGGCGAAGGGGAACGGCGCTACCGAGTCCTGAAGCCTCGAGAGCTGTTCGAGGAAATCGACGGGCAGGAGGTCCGGTCGGGTCGACAGGAGCTGTCCGGCCTTGACGAAGGTGGGCCCGAGCTCTTCGAGGGCGCGGCGAAAGCGCTCCGCTCGGGACAGGTCCTGCTGCTCGGCGGGCCCGCGGAAGCGCTTCAACCCGCCCTCCAAGTACTGATCGATCTTGAGGTTCTTGAGCAGGTCGTAGTAGCCGTGCTTGAGCAGCACGCCGAGGATCTGCCGGTAGCGCTGGGCGTGGCGGTAGGTGCGTCCTAGGGCGCTCGATCGTCGTGGGAACAAGGGGGCCTCCAGCCGACCTTGGCCGGCGACGCTATCCTACGCGACGTCGCCGGAGCGACCCACCGATGGGCCTACCCGTCCGTCGGTTGACACCGTTTCGGGGCTCACCGTATCGTTGGACGTGCACCTCTCGAAACCACCCGTCGCCCCCTCCCAGGCCGTCACCGTCACCGCCGCCATCCCGGCTCGCTGGGGCTCGACCCGCCTGCCCGGCAAGCCGCTGCGCTCCCTCGCCGGCCGGCCGATGATCGAGCACGTCTACCGCCGTGCCCGCGAAACACCGGGACTCGAGAGGGTCGTGGTGCTCACCGACCACGAGGAGATCCTGCGCACCGTCCAGGCTTTCGGCGGCGAGGCCGAGATGACGCCGGAGGATTGCGCCAGCGGCACCGACCGCATCGCCTGGGCGGCGCGCCGCTGGCCCGAGGGCGCGGTGGTCAACCTCCAGGGCGACGAGCCGTTGATCGACCCGCGAGCCGTCGGCCGGCTGGTCGAGCACCTCCGCCAGCATCCCCAAGACGATCTGGTGACCCTCGCAGCACCGGCCCAGGACCACGAGATCGACGACCCCAACGCGGTCAAGGTGGTGCTCGACCGGCAAGGCTACGCGCTCTACTTCAGCCGCGCTGCGATACCCTATGCCCGGACCGACGGTGGGATCGCCGACCGCGCGGTCCTCAAGCACATCGGAATCTACGGCTATCAGCGCCCGGCTTTGCTGCAGCTGGCGTCGCTCGAGCCGACCCCCTTGGAGCGCAGCGAGAAGCTGGAGCAACTGCGCGCCCTCGAGAACGGTCTCAGGATCCGCGTGCTCCTGGTCGAGCGAGCCGCCCCCGGCGTCGACACCGAGGGCGATCTCGAGCGCGTGGAGAGGCTCCTCGCAGCCAACGACCCATCGGCCGTCGCCGGCGGCCCCCCGACACCCCCCAACGGGCAGGAGGCGTAGCACCGACCATGGCAACCAAGTACATCTTCGTCACCGGCGGCGTGGTCTCGTCGCTGGGCAAGGGCGTGGCCGCCGCCTCCGTCGGCGCCATCCTCGAGTCCCGCGGCTTCTCGGTCACGGCGATGAAGCTCGACCCCTACGTCAACGTCGACCCGGGCACCATGTCGCCCTACCAGCACGGCGAGGTCTACG
>JAGQSE010000195.1 GCA_020439725.1 Acidobacteriota bacterium | reverse complement strand
GCGGCGCCAGACCTCTCGAGAGCAGGGGGTCTGCGACCGCTTCCGATCCCATGCTGTGGTGTCCGTTCCATGGCCTCACTCATCGTCTCTGGGGCTTGTAGCTGACCGTCAGCCGGTAGTAGCAGGGAACCGGCTTGCCATCGGCCTTCGCGGGCTCGATCTTCCATCGCCACACCCCTTCTAGAGCCGTGTAGATCAAGGTCGAGGCCGGCGGCCGGTCGTCGACGATCGGCAGACTGATCTGTCCGGTCTCGTCGACGAAGGACTCGAAGACCAGAGCCCCGGCGTTGCGAAAGGCCGAGCTACCTCTGGGGAATCGGATGTTCTGACGCTTCTTGACCTTGGGGCGGGTGATGCGCGCGTCGGGGTCCCACTCGGTGAGATCCGGGTGAAAGAGGGGATGCTTCGCGAGCAGAGCGCCGGGGCCCTTGTAGGGGCCGAGATCGAGATCGAGGAGCCCGGGGTTGATGTTGAGGGCCGTGTGCCACAACCAGACGCCGTACTCGATGTCGCCGACCCCGACGGTCGCCAAGGCGCGCAACGTGACGGCGATCCCCAGCGTCTCCGCGACCAGGTTGCCGGCACCGGCGGTGTCCGCGATCTCGTTGGCGACCTTGCGCGACAGGGCCTCCGCTTTCTCGTACTCCCCCGCCTTGACCAGAGCGTCGGCCTGTTCGAGGGGCTCCTTCCACTGGGCAAGGACCGCCGCGCTGCGGGCGGGAAGCATCAAGATCGCGGCGACAACGAGAATCAGCGTAGGCACGGCCTGCCTCATCGTGGAACCTCCAAGGCGAAAGTGCGGTGTCGTTCAATTCTACTATCAGGGGTTCCTGCAAGCATTTCGAGCTCGTCGTGCGAGTGATCGGAACCCGTTCACAACCCGTCCATTCCGACACAAAAAGGGCCGGGGCCCTTTCGAGCCCCGGCCTTGGATGGGTCTTTGCGGACCGGATGCCTCGAGCACCGATCCCGGCCCTCAGCGGACCGCGAAGTACTCGTCGAAGTAGTGCGATCCGGTCGTTCCTGGATCGGCGCCTCCGGTCACTCCGAGGCGCACCAGGTCGACGTTGCCCAGAGCATCGTTGTCGATGCCCGTCACGGTGTCCGCGACGACTCCCTCGAGGCTGACCACGAGCACGCCGTCCTGGGTGCCGGGACCCGCGGCACGGGTCCAGTCGATGCCCACCAGGACCGGTCCGGCGCTCGGGATCGGCAGCCATCCGGTACCGGCCCAGGACAGGTCGTTCTGGTGGACCTTGACCCGCAGCTCCATGCCGGTGAGGTCACGATAGCGGAGCACCATAGTCACCAGGCGAGCGACCGGGGCTTCTTGGAAGGCCTGGAAGACCTTGTGGCGGGTGTTGTCGGCCATCGTCACACCGTTGGCGTCGAACAGGAAGCTCCAGGCCACGTGCGTGTCCGCCGCCGGCGAATCGTCGACCGCATAGGCTCGGTCGGTGGTGCCCGTCAGCGTCGCTTCGAGCCCGAAGCGTCCCGTCATCGCCGAGACGTCGTTGACGTTGAGCGCGGTGCCGGGTTCGCTCACCACGTCGAGCCAGCGGCTCGAGTCGCCAATCTCCCAATCGTCGTAGAACACCAGCATGTCGGGAGCCTGACGCTCGTAGGCACCGATGTCGCACGTCGCGACGCTGTCGCCGTCACCATCGACGGGCCGTGGCAGACCGCGCTGGTCGACCGCCGGGCAGACGGAGCCGGCATTGGTCCCGCCGTCGGTGGCCAGGCTGCGCGGGTTGACACCGCGGCTGGGGAGATTGCCACCGAAGAAGGCGAGCGGGCTCAGCTGCGGATCGGCGTTGGTCAGGTCCTGCGTGCCCTGCAGGGTGCAGGTCTCCGCATCCTCAAGGTTGAAGCCAAAGGACACGTACTGGGCCCCTGGGCTGCACCCCGTACCACCGGTGCAACCGCAGTTGCGCACCGCGGGCAGGTCCGGCGGCACCGCCTGGGCGTTGACCAGGTTGCCCGCCAGAATCGTGTTGCCCAGGCGGAAGGTCCCGATCTCGAAGGCCATACCGCCAAAGGAGTTGAGACCGGCGCCACCGTTGGGGGCGTCCGAGTCCGAAACATTGTCGCTGACCGTGCAGTTGGCCAGATCGACCGTGCCGTTGGTGTTGATGCCGGCACCGACGTCGGTGGCCGTGTTGCCGTGGATGGTGCAGTTCTCGAAGAGCTCGATGACCTGCGTACGGCTGTTGATACCACCACCGCCGACGGCGCTGTTGTCGGCGATCAGGCAGCGGCTGAAGTTCGAGATGTGAGCGCCGGTATCAAAGATGCCACCGCCGCTTTCGGCGTGGTTCTCGGCGATCTTGCTCGCGACCACGTTGAGGGGGCCACCGGCGTACAGACCGCCGCCATTGGCCGCCGCGGCATTGGTCTCGACACTGGTGTCGAACAGGACCAGCTCGCCGGTCGAGTAGATGCCGCCGCCGGAGCCACCGATGGGCTTGCCGTCGGGACCGACCAGGTTGCTGTCAGCACCATTGTCCGACACGACGCAGGAGAACAGGGTCACGACCACCGCCGTCTCCGCCTCGACCGGCGGGCCGCCCTCCGGGGCCTCCACCAGCAGGCCGCCACCGTTCTCGTTGAGCACCCGGCCGCCCTGGATCGTCAGCTCGGTGAAGCTCACCGCCAGGCCGGCAGCCAGGGGGTCGGTGACCTGGAACGCCCGATCGCCGAGGACCAGGCCGTTGGCATCGACGATGGTGGTTCCGGCACTGACACCCACGATGTCGACGCTGTCGGTGATGTCGAGATCACCGACGGAGGCGTCGTCACCGGCCTCGAAGGGGGCGACGAGGGTCAGCGTATAGGTGCCGGCAGGGAGCAGGATGGTGTCCGCGCCGGCGGTGACGTTGGCCTCCTGGACTGCCGCCCGCAGCGTGCACGCGTTGGCCGCGGAGGCGCAGATGCCATCGCCCGGAAGGACGTCGACGGCGTCGGTGGTGCTGTCCACCGTAATGCCGTCGCTGAAGTCGGTATCGGCCGCGTTGGCCGAGGCGACGAAGAACAGCAAGAGTACGATGACCCCCAGGAACATCAAAAAGATCATGCGAGGCTGAGAGGCAGGATGGATGACGTGAGTTCTTCTCATGATGCACCTCCACTTATCCATTCTTGGGAACAAATAGGGTCTCGTTCCCAGAGTCCACGCTAACAGGGGCTTTCGAGGCGGCAACGATCAAAAAGGTGGCCCAAGCTCGGGCGGCGGAGCCACCCGACGACATGTCGCGCGCGCCGCAACAGAGGAGTAGGCTGGAGGGATAGGCCTTTCGAAAGGGTGAGCGATCACGAAACGGGTGCGCCGCCGGAACAACGACGTCACGTCCCGGCCGCGCCGACCGCGGCCGCCCTCGTGGACCCCATCCCCGGCCGAGACCCCATCGCGACACGCCGGCGAACAGCCGACGGCTGCGTGGGGTCGCCTTGTATAGTCGCAGGCGGCGCCCGGGCAGCTCAGACCTCACCGCACTCAGGAGGACACGGATGGATCGCTCGGAGACGAGGGCTGGGACGGAACGACGACCAGAGACACCGGCAGAGATCCCCACCGAGGCCCTGCTCGAGGCGATCAACACCGTCCTGATGTCGCTGGGCCGGGCCCTGATCTGCCTCGACGAGCGGTTCTTCGTCATGCACGCCTCCCCGGCCCTCGACGAGCTCGTCGGTGAGGGAGCGCGGGCGGCGGCGGTGGGCCGACCGGTCGAGGAGGTCCTCGGCGGCGAGCTCTTCGGTGGCCAGGGAACGCTACGGCGGGCCCTCGAGGCCGGCGAGCGCCGCGAGGGCTGGGGCGCCACCGTCCGTGTGCCGGGAGCGAAGCCGCGGCTGGTGTCGATCTCGGTGGCGCCTCTACGCCACGACCTGAGCGACCTTTGCGATCCCTTTGTCCGCTATCTGGTGGTCCTCCGCCCGGCCGAGCAGTGGGAAACCACCGGTGGCTCCGGGGTGACGCTCTTCTCGGGGCTCGTCGCTCGGTCACCGGTGATGATGCGGATCTTCGAGCTGGTCGAGAACCTCCACGAGAGCGACGCCACGGTGCTGATCACCGGCGAGAGCGGCACCGGCAAGGAGCTCATCGCGCGGGCCATCCACCAGCACTCGCGGCGCCGGAGCGGTCCCTTCGTCGCCGTCAACTGTGGCGCCCTGCCCCCGGACCTCCTCGAGAGCGAGCTCTTCGGTCACGTCCGCGGCGCCTTCACCGGTGCCATCAAGGACCGGGTGGGGCGTTTCGAGCTGGCCTCCGCCGGCACCCTCTTTCTCGACGAGATCGGCGACCTGCCGCTCCATCTCCAGGTAAAGCTGCTACGGGTCCTCCAAGAGCACAGCTTCGAGCGCGTCGGTGAGAGCGTCTCGCGCCGCACCGAGGCGCGCATCATCGCGGCGACCAACGCGGACCTGGCGCGTGCCATGCTCGCCGGGCGCTTCCGCGACGACCTTTTCTACCGGCTGCGGGTGGTCCCCATCGAGGTGCCGCCGCTCCACCAACGGCGCGAGGACATCGAGCCGCTGGCCCGTTTCCTCCTGGTCCGGGTCGGTGAGCGCCACGGGCGCATCCTGCGCCTGGCGCCCGATGCGATCCGGACGCTCTTGCGGTACTCCTGGCCGGGCAACGTCCGCGAGCTCGAGAACGCTCTCGAGTATGCGGTAGCGGTGGGTCAGGGCGGAGAAACTCTCCACGCCGAGGATCTGCCCCCCGAGCTCCTGGCGGGGGCCCCGACGACGCTACCCGCGGCCGAGATGGTCGAGCCCATGGATGTTCCGCACGGGAATGAGACCCGCGTCGAGGGAACCGGCTCGCAGCCCGCGGCGCCGGCGCC
>JAGQSE010000194.1 GCA_020439725.1 Acidobacteriota bacterium | reverse complement strand
CCCGGCGCCGGGCCCGAGCTGGTCGCGACCCTGCAAGGGTTCGTCAAGAACCGCCTCGAGCCCTACAAATACCCTCGTCAAGTGGTCCTGGTCGACGATCTGCCGCGCACCCACCTGGGCAAGGTCGACCGCGGCGCCCTCCGCCGCCGCTAGCGCCGTTCTCTCCCGAGCCGGTTTCCCGGGCCGACGGGTGTTGCACAGACCTGTCGAGTCTTGCTATATGACTAGCTGATGAAACGCGGGCGTTGACCCGCGACCCAGTGCGCCCCATCGACGATGGACTTCCGGCTCCGTGGGTGTGTGATGAGATTCCGTCGCCTGATCGAGTTTCAGCTCCAGTGCTTGTTCACTCCGCGTCGCGAGGTCGGCGTCGTCCGGCGCCTCCTGCACTTCTTCTTCGCCCTCGCGCTCACCCCGCGGACCGTCCTCCGGGTCCGTCGCTGGGCCCGCGCCATCGAGACGGCGCCGCGCCAGACCATCGACGGTCCCGAGACCTGCTGCGTCATCGTCCTGTCGTATCGGCGGCCGGCCAACATCCCCTGGATCGTGCTCAGCTACCTGAAGTGCGATTTCGTGGGCAAGGTGGTGGTCACCAACAACAACCCGGCGGTCGACCTCAAGAGCTACCTCGAGGGCATCGACGACCCGCGGCTCGAGTTGGTCCAGCAGACCCAGCCGACCAAGCAGGGGATCCGCTTCGCCCTGGCGGAGAAGCACTCCGGCAAGTTCGAGTACTTCTTCTCGCCGGACGACGACCGCTTCCTCGTTCCCCAGCAGATCCGCAAGCTCTTCGCCGGCCTGGTCGCCGAGCCCGAGGTGCCCCACGGTATCGAGGGCGAGAGCCGGGTGCCGAGGGTCGACGCCAAGACCTATCCCTTCGTGGTCGGCACCGTTCGCGACGGTCGCACCGACCACCTGACCGGCTACTACGCCTTCACCCGTCTGCACCTGCGCCGCTGCCTCGAGACCTTCAGGGGTCTCGGTTGGACCCGGCCCGAGGCGGTGGGCAACGGCGAGGACATCGTGCTCTCGTTCAGCGGTGACGGCCAGCCGCGGATCCATGACCTGGGCCCCATCCTGCAATGCGAGAGCTGGTCTCTCGCCGGCGTCGCCACCTGGCAGACCCACCAGAATTTCTTCGAAGAGCGCGCAGCCCTCCACGATCGCCTCGCCGACCGCCGCCGCTCCTACGCCGCGGCTCTCCGGTGACACGGGTGGCTGCGCTAGACTTCGGCCACTGCTCGCGCGCGTGTGGCGCCCGCAAGAGCTCTCCGAGCCGGAGTGGCGGAATCGGTAGACGCAGGGGACTTAAAATCCTCCGCCGAAAGGCTTGCGGGTTCGAGTCCCGCCTCCGGCAGACCTGACGCCGTCTGCGACGGATCGAGCCTCCGAGATCTGGGCCCAGCGGCCCGCCGAGCCGACGAGCCGCCCCACCCCTTCCCGAGGTAGCCATGCCCAGCCAGCGCATCCTCGGCCTCAATCGGACCCAAGATGCGAGCCTCTGCCTGGTCGAAGACGGTCGGGTGTCGGTGCACGTGCAAAAGGAGCGGTTGACGCGGAGGAAGCATGCCTGGGGAAGACCGGGAGACGTAGGGCGCGTCTATCGGACGAGGGTGCCCGAGATCGCGGCACCGGTCGACATGGTGGTCGAGTGCTTCTCGTCGGACCCGCAGCGCGCGAAGCTCGACGAGTACCGGCGGGAGCTCGAGGAAGAGCTCACGTTTCGCGAGGCACCACGGATCCTGGAGGTTTCGCACCACCTCGCCCACGCCTACGGTGCGTTCCATCCCTCCCCCTTCGACGAGGCGGCGGTGATGGTGGTCGACTTTCAGGGAAGCCCGGGTGGATTGGTGACCGAGACGTGGCCGGGCCCGGTCGTCGGCGAAGCCACGTCGGTCGAGGTGGCCTCCTACTACCTCGGCCAGGCTTCGTCCTCGCCGTCGCTGCGCTGCCTCGGCAAGAGCTTCTGGTCCAAAGCGCGAACCAGCCATGGGGGGCTGGGCTACTTCTATTGGGCGCTGACCCAATGTCTCTTCCCTGGCGCTGGCCGGGAAGGGATCGTGATGGGGTTGGCGCCCTACGGCGATCCGTCCGCGCTCGACCTGCCCGCTCTCGAGGTCGCCAAGGGCGGCGTGACCATGCCCGCCGCCTGGATCGACGTCTTCCGGTTCCCCGACCGCTTCCGCTTCTTCAAGGACGGCCGCGGCTCCTTCCGCGACTGTGCCGACCTGGCCGCGGCGGGACAGAAGGTCTTCGAAGAGGCCCTGATCGAAACGGCCCGCTGGCTCCGCCGAGAATCCGGGGCACGGAACCTGGTCTACACCGGTGGCTGCGCGCTCAACTGCTCGGCCAACGAGCGGTTGCGGCGCGAAGCGGGCTACGAGGCGGTGTTCCTGCCGCCCGCACCCCACGACGGCGGAACGGCGGTGGGTTGTGCGCTTTATGGCTGGTTCGAGGTTTCCGGCGGGCGGGAACGGTGGCGGTGGCGGGAGGACTACTTGGGGCCGCAGCCGGATTTTGCGCAGACCGTCGAAAGCCTCCGCTCTTCTCCCGAGGTCGAAGTGGGGGAGCCCGCCGATCTTGCCGAGGTGGCGGCGGCGGCGCTCGCTAGGGGAGAGATCGTGGCGCTCTTCCAGGGCCGCAGCGAGTCGGGTCCGCGAGCCCTTGGGCACCGCAGCATCCTCGCCGATCCACGCTATGCCGCCGTCACCGCCTTCATCAACCGCGAGATCAAAGAGCGGCAGTGGTTTCGGCCGCTGGCGCCCATCGTCCTCGCCGAAGCGCAGGGAGAGTACTTCGCTCTCGATGTGGCGTCGCCCTTCATGCAGCTCGCCGCGCCGGTGCGACCCGAGTCACGGGCGACGATTCCTGCGGTGACCCACGTCGACGAGACCGCACGTCTCCAGACGGTGGCCGCCGACGGCGATCCGCTCCTGCGCGCGGTGCTGGAGGCCTTCGCGGGTCGGACGGGTGTTCCGGTACTGCTCAACACCTCGCTCAACGGGCGCGACGAGCCCATCGTCGAGACCGCGGACGAGGCCGTCGGTCTCTTCCTCCGGCGGCCCATCCACCATCTCGCGATGCCGCCCTTCTGGATTTCGAAGCTGGGCTCGACGCCGCACCCGCTGCGCTGCTAGGAACCTCGAGCCCGGGCGAAAGGAAGCGATGGCGGAGATCCGGGTCGCGCTGACCTTCGACGACTTGCCAAGCCTGGTGCTCGATGCCCCCTCGGCGACCTGCGAGGTCATGGATCCGGGCGAACGTCGGTGCGTCGCGCAACGGCTGGTCGAGACGCTCCGTTCCGCGTCGGTCCCCGCGGTGGCCTTCGTCAACAGCGGTTTCCTCGGCGGACAGGAGGACCTGGTGAGGCCGTGGATCGAAGCCGGGGTCGAGCTCGGCAACCACACGGCCCGGCACTCCTCGGTGGACTCCTTGCCGCTCGATGTCTGGGCGGACGAGGTTCGCGAATGCGACGCGTTCCTGGGCGCCATGGGCTCGACCGGCCGACGCTTCTTCCGCCACCCCTACCTGCGCTATGGCGGTTCTCCGCACCGCCAGGCCGCCGCGCGGCGGTTCCTGCTCGAGGAGGGCTACGTCCAAGCCCACGCGACGGCGGTGCCCGCCGACTGGCTGCTGGCGCGCTTCTATCGCGAGGCGAGGGACTGCGGCGACACGACGCGGATGCGGCGAGTGGAGGAGCGACTCGCCGGGCATACGCTCGAAGTGCTCGAGGCGGCGCATCACTCGCTTCGACGCCTGCTCGGGCGTCCGGCACCGCAGGTGCTCGACCTGCATGTCCATCGGCTCGCCGCGGCCCACCTCGACTCGACGCTCGACCGGCTGCGCAAAGGTGGAGCCTGCTTCATCCCGCTCACCGAGGCCCTCGCCGACCCGGTCTATCAGCTCGACCCTACGGAGTGGTCGGCGGGTGGATCGTGGGTCGAGAGGTTGGCCCCGGCGAGCGCCGACGCGCTGTGGTTCCGGCGCCAACCGGATCGGCTGCGACGCTGGTGGCGGGAGCAGTGCGAGCTCCCGTCGCAATCGTCCGGGTGAGCGGCGACGACGCGGCGGCGCGGTGGCCGGTGTGCGCCCAAAGCGGGTCGATTCCACAACGAGTCTCCTCTCCGGTGAGAGAGAAATAGCCCTAGGCGAGTCTTTCCCCTCGGGGCCTCGGCCGGGGTGGTGCGAGGTCCTTACGCTCAACCCGCCGCCCGGAGCCACCGGACGGTGCTGATCGGAGGGGTCTCGTCATGCTTCGTCGTCCGTTCCTGGGTGTCGTTCTCGTCCTCGTCCTCTCGAGCTGGCTCACCGGGCCGGCGGCCGCGCAGCTCCTGGTCGCCGGCGACGCCGGTGGTGACCGGTTGACCTTCATCGACACCGCGGCCGGGACGGTCGCAGGTACGAGCGGTGTCGGAGCCGGGCCCTTCGACCTCGTTGTGACCCCCGACGGGCAACGGATCGTCGTCGCGGCGAGCGCCGGGGGAGGTGTCGAGATCCTCGACCTGGCGACCGGTCACCGGACGGCGGTGGCCGGTGCCGGGATGCCGTCGGCGGTGGCGCTCGATCCCGTGGGCGGCCGGGCCTTCGCGGTCGATCCTTCGACCGACTCGCTGGCGATCATCGACCTGGCGGCGGCGAGCGTCGTCACCACGGTCCCCGTCGGTGCCGGACCCGCGGCGGTGGCCTCCGATGGCGTGCGGGTATACAGCGCGAACTTCTCGGCGGACACGCTGACCATCGTCGACGGGGCGAGCGGCACCGTCGAGGCGACCGTGCCGGTGGGTGGTTTCCCCGCGGGTGTGGTGGCCGATCCGGGTGGCGGGCGCGTTTGGGTCGCCAACTACTTCGAGGACACGCTGTCGGTGGTGGACCCGGCCAGTGCCACGGTGGTCGCCACCATCCCGGTCGGTCCCGATCCGCGAGCTCTGGCCCTCGATCCCGTAGCGGGTCGGCTCTACGTCGCCAGCTTCACCGCCCATACCGTCACCGTCGTCGACACGGCGTCGAACGCCGTGCTCGGCAGCGCGCCGACCGGCGGGCTCAACCCCATCGACCTGGTGTTGTCCCCGACCGGCGACCGGCTCTTCGTGCTCCATATCGCCTCGCCGACGCTCGCCGTTCTCGACACCGCGACGCTGGCGACGATCGCGACGGTGGCCGTGCCCGAGGGCCATGTCGCCCTGGCCGGTTTCGCCAACGGCCTGCCCCTGGCGGGCGTCGCCGAGATCCCGGCCCTCGGTGGCACCGGGCTGGCGTTTCTGGCGATCCTCCTCGCCGGCGCCGGCCTCGTGGCTCTGCACCGCTGGAGCCAGCTGGCAGCCTGCCTGGGGATCACGCTGGCGCTGGCGGCGGCCGGCTCGGCGCACGCCGTGCCGTCAGACCGGGGGCCCGCCGAGCGGGGGGCGACGTTCGAGATCACCGACGGCACCTTTGCACCGGCCGATTGGGAGGTCTTTCAGGTCACCGTCGGCAACGGCACCCACGGTGAGGTCCAGCAGACGAACGGCGGCAATCCCGGCGCCTTTCGCCAGATGACCCACAGCGGGCTGCTCCTCGAGATCGTCCATCGCTACATCGGTGCCGGCAGCACCTACGACCCGGCCACCGACGGCGCCCTGACCGCCGTCGACGTGACCTGGGATCGGTCGATCCGCACCCTCGACGGCGGTGCCGCGGCTCTTCTCGATGCCCCGGTGGTGATTCAGGGCGGCCAGGTCTTCCGGACGACCTTCGATCTCTACCAGCCGCCGACCATCGGAACCTGGGATCCCTTCTCCATGTCGGGTCTCGATGCGACCGCCTTCAACGATGGCGGCGGCGGGCATCCGGACTTCAGCGCCGCAGGGGGACCGATCACCTTCGGCTATGTCCGCCGCAACGGCAACTCGAAGATCTCGAGCTTCCTGGTCCATGGCATCGACAACTTCCAGGTGACCGCCAGCGGCGGAGGTGGGGCCAACGCGGGCACCTTGCGCTTCCGCTCGTCGATGTACTTCACCATCGACGGTGAGACCGTCGACCTGGTCGTTCAGCGCGTCGGTGGCAGCAGCGGCGCGGTGTCCGCCGTCGTCTCCGTGCCGTTGTTCATCTCCGGGACCGAGGATCTGCCGGTGAGCTGGGCGGACGGCGACTCGGCGTCCAAGGTCGTCACCGCCCCGGCCTTCGGCCTGGCCTTTCCGGGTGAGGGCATCGGTTCGAGCGAAGCCCAGCTGGTGATGCCCTCCGGCGGAGCACAGATCGACCCGGTGCGCGGCAAAACGCTCCTCTTTGCCGCGCCCGAGGAGACCGGCCCCCTGGCCATTCTGGTCTTGCTTCTCCTATTGCTCTTCGGAGCTTCGGATCCTTGGCTCTGGCTGCCGCTGGCGGCGCTCGCGCTTTATGTCGCCTGGCGTCGCCTCAAGGCCGGTGCGACGGCGACGAGGCCCGCCAGCGCACCATAGAGATGGGCTTGGGTCGCGACACCCGGGCCGAGCAGACCCGCCGTCCACGGCATCGGACCGTGCACGGCCTCCGCCACCAGCTTGGCGGTGAGAAGCGCCAGCGCGAGGAATCCGGTCCAGCGCCGCGCCTTCGCCGCGGCCAGGGCGCCGGCCGCCAGCAGACCGTGGAGCAGTCCGGAGAGCCCCGCCATGGCCACGACCCGCGGGGAGAACAGGAGCAGTGCGACGCTGGCGCCGACGCACGTGACCAGCGTCACGACCAGCCACGTGCGAGCGGGCAGCTCTCCGGCGAAGAGCAGCGCCACGACGCCCAGGGCCAGGAGGTTCCAGGCCAGGTGGCGCGGGTCGAGATGGACGAAGTAGGCGGTCACGAGCCTCCAGACTTCGCCGCGGAGGACGGCCGCCCGCTCGTAGACCCCGACCAACGCCGCCCGCCGGCCCCACAGCGTGGCCGGGAGCGTCGCCACCAGGGCGATGAGGGCGATCCCGAGGAAGACGCCCGCCGCCGCCAGAGGAGAGGGGGGGCGAGCGCCGACGAGCTGCGGGGGGCTGGACGGCATGGCAGGGATCATAGCCTCATCGCGATGAAAGCAAGCCCTCCGGTTCTTGTCGGCACTGGATCCGCCAGGCGGGTGCCAGCCGCGCCTCCAGGACCTCGGCCATGGCCTCGGCCATCAGCCGGTGACCGTCGGGATTGGGGTGCACCCCGTCGACGAAGAGCTTCTGGCGCGGCTGGTCCGCGAGCATGCTGGGGAGATCCACCAACGCCAGCCGGTGCTCCGCCGCGAACTCTCGAAGCAGGCCTTCGTGTCGGTCGAAGTGCCGATACCAGGGCACCACGATCACCAGCTGGATCCCATGCCTCCGGCAAAGCTCGAGGGCCTTGCCAAGGAGGTAGCGGCGATCGGTCTCGGGAACCCGTACCAGCTCGTCGTCCGCCAGAACTTCGGATGGCTCCTCACCCCTGCGGGCGAGAACAAGCAGGTGGCGATAGAAGTTGCTCCAGCGGGCCAGGGTTTCGGAGAGCGACGGCAACCAGCGTCGTCGTTGGCGAAAGACCTGCCGATCGGTGAGTCCCGAGACCGACGTCCGGTCGTAGACGTCGCGTCTCGCGCGGTAGGACACCTTGAGGAAGTCGTTGTACCCGAAGTAGAGGAGAACCACGTCCGGTTCGAGGGCGAGCCCTCGGTGCTCGAGATAGGTCACTCCCTGGAACAGGGAATAGCCGATGACCCCCGCGTTGATCACGCGGACGCGCCTGCCCGGCCCGGCGCACGCCGCGAGTCTCCGCTCGAGCTGCGCCGAGTAGGTCTCGCCGTAGGAAACCTTGGATCCAAAGGTGCTCGACTCGCCGAGAGAGAGGATCCGCAGCTCGCCGGGCTCCTTGGCTGCGATCTCGGGGCCACGAAGGCCGAGGCTGTTGATGAGAAACCCGTCCGAGGCGTGGTACCCCGGCCGCATGCGCCAGAAGAGGAGGGGGTCTTCGGTCCGAGACGCCCCCCAGTGGGGCTTGCGGGTGGTGATCAACGGATCGGGCAGCTCCACCCGGCCGCCGATCCAGGACGATCCTTCGAGCAGCATCAAGACCGCCACCGTGGTGACGGCGGAGAAGACGAGCTTTCTGGCGTAGCGCATGGCCATGTCGAAACGAGACCCCGAACCGGGATGCCCGAGTCTTACATGGCTG
>JAGQSE010000193.1 GCA_020439725.1 Acidobacteriota bacterium | reverse complement strand
GCACCTTCGAGGACGTCACCGCCCGGGCCGGGCTCGGCACCGCCTGGGGCAACGCCCTGGGCGTGATCGCCGCCGATCTCGACGGTGACCACTGGACCGATCTCTACGTCGCCAACGACAGCACCGCGAACCAGATGTGGATCAACGGCCACGACAGCACCTTCACCGACCAGGCGCTGCTCGGCGGCAGCGCGCTGAGCCGCGAGGGCAAGGCACAGGCGAGCATGGGGGTCGACGCCGCCGATTTCGACGCCGACGGCGACGTCGACCTGTTCATGACCCATCTCAACAACGAGACCAACACGCTCTACTTGAACCGTGGCGACGGTCTTTTCGAGGACCGCGGCCTCGAGCTCGGCTTGTCCTCACCCAGCCTGCCCTACACCGCCTTCGGCACGCGCTGGTTCGACTATGACAACGACGGCTGGCTCGACCTGGTAGTGATCGACGGCGAGGTCAAGAAGATCTGGGCCCAGGACGCCGCCGGCGACCCGCTGCCCCTCAAACAACCCGGGCAGCTGTTCCACAACCTCGGCGACGGGCGCTACGAGGAGGCCACCGCCCAGGCCGGACCGGCGCTCACGGATCCGGTCGTCGGGCGTGCCGCCGCCCTCGGCGACGTCGACGACGACGGCGACCTGGACCTGGTGGTGACGGTCAACAACGGACCGGTGCGGCTGCTCTTGAACCAGGCCGCCGCCGGCAACCGGTGGCTGGGCGTCGCGCTGGTCGACGAGGCCGGGCTCCGCGTCACCCGCGAGGCGGCCGTGGCGGTGGACCTCGCCGGCGGGCGTTCGCTGTGGCGGCGGGTCCAGACCGACGGCAGCTATCTCGCGGTGCACGATCCGCGGGTGCTCTTCGGGCTCGGTGCCGACCCGAAGCTCGAGGCGGTGCGCGTCGTCTGGCCGGACGGCACGACGGAACGCTTCGCCCCGCCGCCCCTCGATGCCTATTCAACCCTCCACCGGGGCGGTGGTAGCCTCGTCGCCCCATGAGACTCGTCGCCCGATGAAAACCGTCGCCCCTTCGCCGCTCTCGTCGCGCCCGTGGCGCGGCCCCTTCGCTGCCCTGCTCCTCGTCCTCGGCCCGCTGGTCTTCACCGGCGCCTGCTCCGAACCGCCCGAGGAACCCACCGCGCCGCCGCCGCCCGCCGCCGTTGAGCTCAAACCCATCCCGGAGCCCGACCTCTCCGAGCTCGATCCGCTGGTCGCCGACCGGCTCCGCCAGCGTCGCCAGTGGCAGGAAGCCGTCGAGAGCGCCGACGAAGTGACCACCGAGCAACGCGCCGAGGCCTTTGGCGAGCTGGGCAACCTGTACCAGGCCTACCGCCTGGTCGACGCCGCCGAGGCCGCCTACCTCGACGCGCGCAGCCTGGCGCCGGACGACTACCGCTGGCCCTTCTATCTGGGGCACCTCTACTGGGGAGAGAACCGGATCGAGGACGCCGAGCGGGCCTTCGAGGAGTCGCTCGAGCAGAAGCCCGACCACGTCGCCGGACATGTCCGCCTGGGCGAGCTGCTGCTCGACCAGAACCGGCCCGAGGAAGCCGAGGAGCAGTTCGAGCGCGCCCTCGGGACTGCGCCGGAGACCACCGCCGCGCTCTTCGGCCTGGGGCAGATCGCCGCCGGCCGGGGCGACGCCGAGGAGGCGGTCAAAGACTTCCGCCGCGTGCTCGAGATCGACCCGGGAGCCACCGAAGCGCACTACCCGCTGGCGTTGGCGCTCCGCCAGCTGGGCAGGAAGGACGAGGCGGAGGCCGAGCTGGCCCGGCGCGGTGATGGCGAGGTGCGACTCGACGACCCGCTGATGCGTCGTCTCTTCGAGCTCTCCGACGGCTACCGGCAGCTGCAGAAACAAGGGGGTGAAGCCTTCGAGGCCAAGCGCTACGACGATGCCATCGACGCCTTCGCCGCCGCCGTCGC
Source organism: Acidobacteriota bacterium (assembly GCA_020439725.1). GTDB lineage: Bacteria > Acidobacteriota > Thermoanaerobaculia > Multivoradales > JAHZIX01 > JAGQSE01. The sequence continues at coordinate 3,342 of JAGQSE010000193.1, read as the reverse complement.
CGCCGACCCGCTGGCTCCCGTGGCGCGGCGCAATCTGGCGGCGGCGCTGCTCGCCAAGGAGCGCTACGCAGATGCCGCGGAGCAGCTGACCGTCGCCCTCAAGCTGGCGCCGGGAGACCTCGACGAGACGCGACGGCTGGCAGCCCTCGAGCTCAAGATCGGCGACCACCAGGCGGCCATCCCGTTGCTCGAGGAGGTGGTCCGGCGCGAGCCCGGCGACACCGGCTCCTTGCTGTCGCTGGCGCTGGCGCTCGAGGAGACCGGGCGCCTCGACGAGGCTCTGGGAACCTATCGCGCGGTCCTCGCCGCCGACCCGGACCGTCTTGCCGCCCGGCTCGGCGAGGCCTCGGCACTGCTCCGGCTGGGGCGTACCGCGGAGGCGAGACAACGCCTCGAAGCGGGGCTGGCGGCCTCCGGTGGCAAGAGCGGCGAGCTGGCCAACGCCCTCGCCCAGGTCCTGGCTTCGGCGCCCGAAGCCGAGGTGCGCGACGGCAAGAAGGCTCTGGAGCTCGCCGACGGGCTGTTCCGTGCCCGCCCCGACGCCGAGCACGCCGAGACCCTCGCCATGGCCCTTGCCGAGACCGGGGACTACGCCGCCGCGGCGCGGTTGCAGCAGGGCCTGGTCGAGCGCGCCGAGCAGAGCGGGTTGAAGCCCCTCGCCGACTATTACCGCGTCGACCTCGAGCTGTATCGCCGGCAGCAGCCCTGCCGCGAGCCCTGGAGCCGCAACCTCGCCGCCGCCAGCGGCCGCTGATCCATGATCTTTTTCGAGGCGCCCCGGCGCCTCTCGACCGGAGGAGCACCATGTCCAAGACCTGCGCCATCGTCGGCGCTTCGAACGATCGCCGGAAGTTCGGCAACAAGAGCCTGCGCGCCCACGCCAAGGCCGGGTACACCGTCTACCCGATCAACCTCAATCCCAAGGAAAGCGAGATCGAGGGTCATCGCGCCTACCACTCGCTGGCCGAGATCCCGGGCAAGATCGACCGCATCACGCTCTACCTGCCGCCGCCGGTCCTGCTCGAGATGATCGACGAGATCGCCGCCGCCAACGCCGACGAGGTGTGGTTCAACCCCGGCACTGACAGCCCCGAGGTGATGCGCCAGGCGAAGGCGGCGGGGATCCCCGCCATCGCCGCGTGCAGCATCGTCGATCTGGGGATGTCGCCGGCGGACTTCCCTAGCTAGCGTCAGGCCAAGGGTCCCGAGACGGCAGATCCGTCGGGTACCAGCGCCGCGCCGGCGACGTAGCGCAGAGGTCCCCCCGGCACCACCGCGTCGAAGGGGTAGCAGGTGACGAGGGTCAGCCGCGCCGCGCCGGTGTCCGCCAGGACGCCGAGATCGCCGCGGTCGACGACCTCGAGCAGGTCGATGCGGTAGCGCCGCCGGACACCGTCGGCACGCTCGACCACCAGCTCGTCCCCGAGGCGGAGCCGGCGGAGGAAGGCGAGGTGGGTGTCGCGGTGACCACCGACCACGCTGTTGCCGTCCTCACCGGGAAGCGCCGTGCCGATGACGTGACCGGGCCCGAAGGCCATCGTCCGGCCCGAGCTACCGTCGAGGACGATGCGCTCGACGCCGAGCCGCGGCGCCTCGATTCGGGCCACCGGGTAGGTGTCGGCCCACGGCCAGGGGCGGGCGGGCCCCGCCCCGGCCGGCTCGGCCAAGGTCTCCTGCCAGGCGCGCTCGAGGAGGACCTGGGCGAGCTGCGCCTTGGCGTAGAGCCAGACGCCCTTGCCGCCAACCGCCACCGCCGCGAGCAACAGCCCGACGGAGAGCCAGCGCCGCACGCTCACCGCACCCGCTCCCGCCGCCCTGGCCGCAGCACCAGCGCCGCCAGGATCAGCAGCAAGCCGCCGAGCAGATACGCACGACCGGCGGTGGCGCCCTGGGGGAGCGAGCCGAAGACGGCTTCGTGGTTCCACCCGGCGGGCAACTCGGTGGGTACCGGCGCCGTCTCGAGACTCTCGCCGGCGGGGCGGACCGGGGTCACGTCGACCGCCACCAGGCTGGTGTACTTCGATACCAGGTGGTGGGCCAGCGCGATGTCGACCACCTCGGAGCGCACCGCGGCCTCTTCGGCGCCCAGGGTGCGGTCATCCATCAGCGCGGCGATCTTGCGCCGGGCCCACAGCTTGTCGATCCCCGAGCCGGTGCCGCCTCCGGCGAGTCCCAGCTTCATCGACCAGGGCTGCTGTCCGCGCCGGCCGGTGAGACCCACCTCGCCAGCAAGCACCTCGAGCCGCGCGGTGACGACGATGGGCTCCCCCTGGTAGAGATCCGGCAGGCGGTCGGGCCACACCTCCGCGGCACCATCGGGCCAGACCGCCTCGAGGTCGGTGAGCTGCGGCGCCTCGAGCTTCTTGAACAGGCTGGCCATGCGCTCCTCGACTTCCTCGGGCTTGCCGATGTAGGTGAAAGCGCCACGGCCAAAGCGCGCCGCGCGCTCCATGAAGTGGGCGTTGGGAGCCGAGCCGATGCCTACCGGGAAGAGTCGCCGGGTGCCCAGGTGCTGTTCGATGTAGGAGAACAAAGCCTCTTCGTTGCCCACGTCACCATCGGTGATGAACACCACCTGGCCGACGGGGGTCGCCGCACCGGCCTCGGGCTCCGCCGGGGTTTCGCTTTCAAGAGCCAACCGCAGCGCCGAGAGCATCTCGGTGCCGCCTTCGGCCTCGAGATGGCTGATCCACGTGCGGGCACGGCGGAGCGAGCTCTCGTCGACGGGCACGGCACCGCCGAAGAGCGCCGCCGCCCGGTCGCTGAACGAGATCATCTCGAAGCGGTCCCCGGGCTCGAGCCGGTTGAGCGCCTTGCGGAGCGCAATCTTGGCCTGCTCGATGGAGGCGCCGGACATGGATCCCGAGACGTCGACCACGAAGATGGTCTCCCGCGGCAGCCGTCGGCCGGCGGAGGCCACCGACGGCGGCACGACGAGGAGCAGCGCGTAGGTCGCGTCACCGACCTGCTCCGAGAAAAGCGCAGCACGGACCTCCTGCCCCGGCACCGGTCTCCACACCAGCTCGAAGTCGCGGTTGGCGAGGGTCGAGCCGTCGCGGAGCTCGACCTCGTAGTGGGCCGGCTCGGGCTCGCGGATCAGGACGTCGTGGTACGAGCTGTCGAGGTAGCCGAGCTCGAAGCCCGGGTCGAGGTCGACGCGGAGCTCGACCCGGTTGCGCCCTCCGTCGCCGGGGGGCAGGACCGGAGGCGTGATGCGCGCCGCGTCGGGCACCTGGTCGGTGTTTTGCGCCCAGCCGGTGCCGGCGAAGCCATCGACGACCTCCTCGTCACCGCCGGCGGTCTCGACCGGCGCTCCCGGGATGTAGCGCGGGCCGACCACCA
>JAGQSE010000192.1 GCA_020439725.1 Acidobacteriota bacterium | reverse complement strand
ACTGGTGGCAGACCGAGACCGGCTGGCCCATCGCCGCCAACCCCCTCGGCATCGAGCGCTTCCCGGTCAAGCACGGCTCGACCACCAAGCCCGCTCCCGGCTGGCAGGTCCACGCGGTCGACGAGCACGGTAGAGAGGTCGAGCCGGGCAAGATCGGCTCGTTGGTGTGCAAGCTGCCCTTGCCTCCGGGGACGTTACCGACCCTGTGGCAGGCCGAGCAGCGCTTCCGCGACGACTACCTGACCACCTTCCCGGGCTACTACAAGACCGGCGACGCCGGCTTCGTCGATGACCACGGCTACGTCTTCGTCATGACGCGCACCGACGACATTATCAACGTCGCCGGTCATCGGCTGTCGACGGGAGCGATGGAGGAGGTCCTGGCCCTCCACCCGGCGGTGGCCGAGTGTGCGGTGATCGGTGTCGCCGACGAGCTCAAGGGCCAGGTGCCGCTGGGCTTCGTGTGTCTCAAGTCCGGTGTCGACACCCCCCATGACACGGTGGCGCGCGAGTGTGTCGAGCTGGTCCGTGAGTGGATCGGTCCGGTGGCCTCGTACAAGCGGACTCTGGTCGTCCACCGCCTGCCCAAAACCCGGTCGGGGAAGATCCTCCGCGGGACGATGCAGAAGGTTGCCGACGGCCAGGAGTACAAGGTCCCCGCCACCATCGACGATCCCGCGATCCTCGCCGAGATCGAGAGCGCTCTCGAGTCGATCGGGCTGGCGGGGAAGCGGGCCGTCTGAGCCCGGGCTCTCCGGTTTCCGGGGCGTGCTTCTACGCGCCACGAGGTGCGGGATCGGCTCCGCCGCGGTATAGTCGATCGGCCTCTTCGCTCCCTACCGCTGGCAGGCAGGTCTGCCCTGCATGCCGGAGCCGGCTCGGCACCGAGCTCGCGGCTCCGCTCAGATGGTCGTCGGTCTCTGGAGGATCCAAGTCATGACCCGGTCCCTCGCTCGCACCTCGCTCATCCTCGCGCTCGCCCTCGTCGTCGTGGCGCCGGTGGCCCGGGCCGCCAAACTGCCCGCCGGCGAGAGTCTCTCGGCCTACAGCCAGCCGCCCGAGGCCTCCCAGCGCAGCGGCAACCTGCGGATCAGCACCGAGACCGGTGTTCCGCTGGCGCTCTACCAGGTCGGCTACCCGGTCGACGCCGGCACTCCCGACGCGATGGCTCGCCAATACCTCACCGAGAACGCCGCGCTGCTCCACCTGAGCTCCCTCGACGCGGCCGACGCCAACTCCCTCGAGCTTCACGCGTTGCGCGAGAGCGGTGCCGGTTCGACGGTGCGCTACCGCCAGCACTACCGCGGTGTGCCGGTCTACGACTCCGAAGTGACCGTCACCATCGATCCCAAGAACCAGGTCAGCTTCGTCATGAACGGCTTCAAGCCGGGCATCGAGCTCGCCACTACCGTGCCGGCGGTGAGCGCCAACGCGGCGCGCCGGATCGTGGTCGAGAGCCTCGGCATCGACGGCGCCATCAGCTGGGAGCAGACTGCGCCGGTGATCTTCCGCTACCAGGGCCAGTGGCGCCTGGCGCAGCGCGTCGAGGTCATTCCCGCGAGCTTCCCGGTAGGTGATTGGGAAGGCTTCGTCGACGCCGCCAACGGCCAGCTGCTGCGGCTCTGGGACCGCGCGCTCTACGTCAACGGCAACGGCAACGTCTTTCTGCCCGATCCGCTGTCCTCGGCTGGAGTGACCTACAACACCACCGGCTACACCGACGGTAACGACGCCGACACCGCGCAGCTCACCGCCGAGGTGGTCAACAAGACCCTTCTCGACATCACCTCGAGCGGTGGCATGTTCACGCTCACCGGTCCCTACGCTGCCATCGTAGACACCGAGAGCCCGTTCAACGGCAACTTCTCGCAGGCCAGCTCGACCTTCAATTTCACCCGCAACGCCAACGCTTTCGAGGCGGTCAACACCTACTACCACATCGACTCGATCATGCGGTATCTGAACGTCACCCTCGGCGTCAGCATCGCGCCCTTCCAGTACTCGGGTGGTGCTCGGTTCGATCCCCATGGCCTTTCGGGCTCGGACAACTCGCACTACACCGGGGGCAACGGCGTCGTGGCCTTCGGAGAAGGCGGCGTCGACGACGCCGAGGATGCCGACGTGGTCGTCCATGAGCTCGGCCACGCGCTCCACGACTGGGTGACCAGCGGCGGTCTGTCGCAGGTCAACGGCCTGTCCGAAGGCATCGGTGACTTCGTCGCCCAGTCCTACAGCCGCAGCTTCGGCCAGTGGGCGCCGTCGGATCCGCAGTATCAGTGGGTGTTCAACTGGGACGGTCACAACCCCTTCTGGAACGGCCGGATCACCAATTATGGAGCGGTGTGGCCCAGCGGTCTGGTGGGTCAGGTCCACACCGACGGCCAGATCTGGTCGACCTGCATGATGCGCGTCTGGGACGCTCTCGGTCGCGACGAAACCGAGCGTGCCCACTGGACCGGCATCGGGATGACCAACGGCAGCTCCAACCAGGAAGATGCCGCCATCGCCGTCCAGCAGGCGGCGACGAGCCTCGGCTACACCTTCTCGGAGCTCAACTTCATGGCCACGATCTTCCAGAGCTGCGGCTACGGAGTCACCGGCCCGACGGTCAACGCCGTCTTCGGCGCCGGTTTCGAGACCGGCGACACATCCGAGTGGACGTCGGCGGTTTCGGACGGGTAGTCACCCCCAAGCGACCGCCGGCTGACCTCAGCCTGGCGGACA
>JAGQSE010000191.1 GCA_020439725.1 Acidobacteriota bacterium | reverse complement strand
CCGCCGAGCAGCTGCTGCGAGCGATAGGCGGGGATGCGGTTGTCGATCACGTTGACCACGCCGCCGACCGCGTTCGAGCCGTAGAGCAGCGTCGCCGGGCCGCGTAGCACCTCGATGCTCTCGGCGGCCAGGGGCTCGACGCTCACCGCGTGGTCGGGGCTGGTGGTCGAGACATCACCGGTGCCCAGACCGTTCTCGAGCATGCTCACCCGGTCGCCGCCGAGGCCGCGGATCACCGGCCGGCTGGCGGCGGCGCCGAAGGAAGTCGACGAGATCCCCGGCTCCTTGCTCAGCGTCTCCCCCAGCGACGGCTCGATACGCAGACTGAGCTCGTCGCCGCCGAGCACCGTCGTCGCCTGGGCGAGCTCGAGCCGGCTCTTGGCGTCACCGCTGGCGCTCACCACCACCGAGTCGCGGAAGTGCGAGATCTCGAGGGCGACGTCGATCCGGGTGGTCTGGCCGGCGGTGATGGTGACCCGCTCCACCGCGCCGCCGGCAGCACTGCCCCCGGCCTCGAGGACGTGCTCCCCGGCGGGGACGGCGGTGAACGAGAAGGCACCGTCGTCGGCGCTGGTGGTGACGCGCCGGACGTCGACCAGCTTGAGCTCGACACCGGGGACGCCGCTGCCGCTCTCGTCGACCACCCGGCCTTCTAGGTCACCGACCGGGGGGCCGGAGCTCTGGGCGAGAGCAGAGAGCGGGAGCAGGAACGAGGCGAGGACGATCAGCGAGACTACGAATCCGAACACCGGTCGCGAGGACCGGAGACAGGGTAGACGAGACATGGATACACCTCCACAACGGGTGAAAGACGGTCAAACCGAACGATCTGGAACACGCGCGAGCTCCCGCAGGGCGACTCACCAGGGCCCTTTCGGGCCGTGGCGGTCCAGCGGACGGCGGGAGCGGGGTTTCAGACCGCGGGAGGACCGCGGGAGGTGCGGGGATCGAGACGACGGACGAGGCGGGCAGGTGTGAGCTCGACGGTGCGTTCGGGACCGGCGGTGACCTCGAAGGTCGCTGCGGTGACCGTCGAGTCGGCGCCCGAGACCTGGAGACGGTAGAGACAGGCGGAGCAATCGGGGCGCTGGCGGACGTGCGCCGCCTCGAAGTGGGTGGTCGAGGTCTGGCCACAGGTGTCGAGATAGCTGCCGCCGGAGCGCAGGTCGTGGACCAGGTCCTCGTGATCCTGGTGGATCTCGAAGCTGCCGCCCAGGAGCGACGCCAACGCCAACGCCACGTAGAACGGGGCGAGGACGCGAGAATGTCGGCGGAGTGGGTTCATCTCGAAAGGAAGGCCTGAGCTCTGGAGCGCCGGCTTGGTGAGGAGTCTCTCCGAGCGAGCGCCGGAAGTCTAGCCGGCGGCCCAGAGCGCCGCCAAGCTCGAAGCTCGAACCGGCGACCGTGATCGGCTACATCTTGCTGTAGTTGGGACCGCCGCCGCCCTCCGGCGGGACCCACGTGATGATCTGGTACGGATCCATGATGTCGCAGGTTTTGCAGTGGACGCAGTTGCTGGCGTTGATCTGCAGGCGCTTGCCCGACGGTGTATCGGGCGCTTCGACCATCTCGTACACCGCGGCGGGGCAGAAGTGCTGGCAGGGATTGCCGAACTCGCGGGCGCAGCGGTCCTCGCAAATGTTCGTGTCCGCCACCAGCAGGTGGACCGGTTGGTCCTCCTCGTGACCGGTGCCCGAGTTGTAGACGTCGGCGAGCTTGTCGAAGGTCAGCGTGCCGTCGTACTCCATCCGCGTTCGCGCCTCCTCGCGGGGCGGACCGCCGGGCTGGTCGAGACGCTCCAAGTGCTGGTAGCCGGGCTTGGCGCCGAGACGATCCAAGAGACCCCAGCCGCGACCGCCGGTGACCATCCCCAGCCCCGCCTGCACCATGCCGCCCAGGAGGCCCTTGTCGAAGGCCTGGTGGAAGTTCCGGACCGGGTGGAGCTGCTTTCTGACGTAGCTCTCGTCGACCTTCTGCGGGAAACGCGACAGATGCTCGGCGGTGACCGTACCGCCCTCCTTGAGCCCGTCGAAGATCGTTTCGGCGGCGAGCATCCCCGACTTCATCGCCAGGTGGATCCCCTTGAGCCGTTGGCTGTCGAGAAAGCTCCCGCTGTCGCCGCAGATCAGGAAACCGTCACCCCACAGCTTGGGCATCGACCACCAGCCGCCCTCGGGGATCGCCTTGGCGCCGTAGAACGCCATCGTGCCGCCCTCGAGCAGCGCGCGGACCTTGGGGTTGGTCTTGAAGCGCTGGAAGAGCTCGTGGGGATCGAGCAGCGGGTCCTTGTAGTCGAGTCCGACCACCAGCCCGACGATCACCTGGTCGTCCTGCATGCCATAGATGAAGCCGCCGCCAAAGGTGTCGAAGCCCAGCGGCCAGTTCATCGAGTGGATCACCTTCCCCGGCTGGATGCGGCCGGCGGGGACCTCCCAGACCTCCTTGATCCCGATGGCGTAGAGCTGCGGGTTGCGGCCCTCGCGCAGCCGGAGCGTCTCCTCGAGCTGCTTGGCCAGCGTGCCGCGGACGCCCTCGCCGAGGACCACCACCTGCGAGTGGATGTCGACGCCGGGCTCGTGATTCGCCTTGGGCTTGCCATGCTCGTCGAGACCGCGGTCGCCGGTGCGGACGCCGAGCACCCGCTCGCCGTCGAGGAGCACCTCGGTGGCGGGGAATTCGCAGAAGATGTTGATCCCCGCCTCCTCGAGCTTGGGCTCCATCCACTTGAGCAGCTTGCCCAACGAGCCGACGTACTTGCCGCGGTTGACCATCATCGGCGGGATGGGCATCGACCAGGCGCCCTTGCCGGTCATCCACCACAGCTCCTCGTCGGTGACGGCCCCTTCGAAGGGTGCTTCCTGCCAGTCGTCGGGGAAGAGCTCCTGGAACGCGCGCGGGTCCACCACGGCACCCGACAGGGCGTGGGCGCCGATCTCCTTCCCCTTCTCGAGGATGCCGATCTCGATTTCGATGGCGGGGCCGCCGGCCTCGTTGTGCCGCGCGATGAGCTGTGCCAGGTGATAGGCACCGGCCATGCTCGCCGGTCCGGCGCCGACGAAGAGCACATCCATCTCGAGAACCTCACGTTCGCTCATGACTCGATCCCTCCAAACCCATGGCAAGAGCCCTCCAGCGGGTTGTGAGGGCTCTGAGTCTCGCGGTTCGACGGTCACCGGAGTGGTCTCGCCGAGGCGGCCACGAGCTCCGGCGGAAGACCGCGCCGTGGGGTCTTCTCGAGGGGCGTCGTAGGGCTCAGGACGAGGATGCCGGTGCCGGAAACGGCGTGCCGATGGTACCACGGAGGCCCCGGCGACCGGCCTTGACAGGCGTTCTAGCGGTTGCTCTAATGCCCGCCATCCGATGGTCCCCCGGCCTTCCTCTCCTTTGCCTTCCCGGTTCCAGAATTTCCGGTACTAGACGACGGTGAATCAAGCCACGCTCGTTGCGACCCTGGTCCAGCGCCCCTCTCCCGAGGCGAGCGAGATCGTCGCCGTGGCCGGCACCGCCTCGTGGCTCGAGGTGCGCGGCGACCTGGTCGGCGACCTCGAACCGGGTCCGCTCCGCGAGCACTTTCCGGGCAAGCTCCTCTACACGCTGCGTAGCGTCGCCGAGGGCGGCTCCTTCAACGGGCCGCCGGAGCAGCGCGCCGAGCGCCTCCTCGGCGCCGCGGCCGCCGGGTACGACCTGGTCGATCTCGAGGCCGATCGGGATCTCGCGCCGGAGATCCTGGCGGCGGTGGCGCCCGAGCGCCGCGTCCTGTCGTGGCACGGTGGACCGACCCTCGAGCCCGAGCTCCGCCGCCGCTTCCTGACCATGGCCGAGACCCCCGCGGCGCTCTACAAGCTGATCCCCGAGGCGCGGCAGCCGGGCCAGGCCCTCGAGCCCTTGTTCCTCTTGGACCGCCTCCGCCGCCGGGACCTGGTGTCCTTCGCGGTCGGCGAGCAGGGCTCGTGGACCCGGCTGGTGGCGCCCTACCTGGGCGCGCCGGTGGTCTACGGCTCGCTCACCGAGACGCCGGGAGCGCCGGGGCAGTGGAGCATCGCCCGGCTGCTCCGCGACTTCGGGCTGCCCGATCTCCCCGCCGTCGAGCGGCTTTATGGCATCGTCGGCAACCCCGTCGGCCATTCGCTGTCGCCGCGCTTGCACAACGCCGCCTATCGCGCCCTCGGGCTGCCCGCCCTCTACCTGCCCTTCGAACCCGAGGCCCTGGGTGACTTCTGGCTCGAGGTCGTCGAGAGCGAGATCCTCCCCGGAGCGGGCCTGCCCGTGCGGGGTCTCAGCGTCACCGCGCCCTTCAAGCGGGTGGCGCTGGCCCTGGCCGGTGCCGCCAGCCCTCTCGCCGAGACCGTCGGCGCCGCCAACACGTTGGTCTGGCGCGACGAGGTGTGGGAGGGCGAGACCACCGACCCCGACGGCGTCGTCGAGCCGCTGCGGCGCCATGGAATCGAGCTCGAAGGCGCCGCGGTGGCGGTGCTCGGGTGCGGCGGCGCCGGGCGGGCGGCGGCGGCGGGATTGGCCCACGCGGGGGCTCGTGTCACGTTGGTCAACCGGGGCGTCGAGCGCGGCCGCCAGACCGCCCAGGACCTCCACCTGCCCTTCGAGCCCTTGGCGACCTGGCAGCCCGCGGGCTCGGCCATCGTCGTCCACGCCACGTCCCTGGGGCGCGAAGACGACGAGCCGTTGCCGCTCGATCCGGCGTCCCTCGACCGTCACGCCGTCGTCGTCGACCTGGTGTACCGTGAGGGGCCGACGCCGCTGATCCGCGCCGCCGCCGAGCGCGGGCTCGTCACCGTCGACGGTCGCGAGGTGCTGCTTTTCCAGGCGGTGAGCCAGTTTCGGCTGATGACCGGTCACGTGCTGCCGTTGGACGTCGCCCGGTCGGTGCTCGGTCTCGCCGGGACGCCGTGACCGATCGACTCGGCACAAGACCACCGGCCGGCTCTACGCCGTAGACCGTCTCGGATCGATCGCGTCGACCGTCTCGAGAGATCCCTCGACTCCACGCGCCGATCAGAAGAAGAGCTGCCCAGAAAGGTGACCCCGTGACCCAGCCCCAGCATCAGCGGATCTCCGAGCGTTTCGACCTCCATCTTCTCGGCCATGACGGTGCCGAGGAGAGCTTCGCCGAGGACGTCCGCCGCGGTCTCACCGCGGAGCCCAAGAAGCTGTCGCCCAAGTACCTCTACGACGCCCTCGGCTCGATCCTCTTCGACGCCATCTCGATGGTGCCCGAGTACTACCTGACCCGCGCCGAGGACGAGATCCTCGAAGCGCAAGGCACCGAGATCGCCGCGCTCTTGCCGGGACCGCTGCGCATGGTCGAGCTCGGCAGCGGCACCTCGACCAAGACCAAGCGCTTGATCGGCGCGCTCATCAAGCGCCAGGAGAGGCTCCACTACCTGCCCATCGACGTCTCCGCGTCGATTCTCGAACGCAGCTCCCACGAGCTCTTGAACGCCTTCCCGGGGCTCTCGGTCACCGCCTTCGCCGCCGACTACCTGCGCGCCCTGCGCTTTCTCGCCGGCGAAGGCGAGCCGGCTCCCGAGGGCGTGCGCACCGCGGTGATCTTCCTGGGCTCGAGCGTCGGCAACCTCACCGATCAGGCCGCCGCTCGCCTCCTGGGCCGCATCCGCGCCATCCTCCGCCCCGGCGACGCGTTCCTCCTCGGCGCCGACCTCAGGAAAAGCGAAGACGTCCTCCTCGCCGCCTACGACGACGCCCTCGGCGTCACCGCCGCCTTCAACCGCAACCTCCTGGTGCGCATCAACCGCGAGCTCGGCGGCACCTTCCTGGTCCACCGCTTCGTCCACCGGGCGCGCTACAACGAGGCCCGAAGCCGCATGGAGATGCACCTCGAAAGCCTCGACGAGCGCACCGTCGACATCAAGGGACTCGACCTCGCCGTCCCCTTCGCCGCCGGCGAGACCATCCACACCGAGAGCTCGCACAAATACGACCGCCCCCAGCTAGAAGCCCTCGCCACCGCCACCGGCTTCCGCCTCGCCCACAGCTGGACCGACGCCAAGAACCGCTTTTCCGAGAACCTCCTCCTGGCCGTCTGACCCCCGCCCGCGACGTCTTCCTGAGCGTTCCGTGCCCCTTTGACACACCCCCACCCCACCCATTACCATTCCGCCTCTGTGCCGGGGTAGCTCAGTTGGTTAGAGC
>JAGQSE010000190.1:4481-11978 GCA_020439725.1 Acidobacteriota bacterium | reverse complement strand
GTCTACGGCTTCTTCGCCGCCCTCACCGTGGCACCGATGATCCGCGGCTTCGGCACCACGCTGGGTCTCGACGTCGCCTCGGAAAGCGCCCTCGCCGCCGGCGGGGTGATGGGGATCATGATCATCCCCTTCGTCTCGTCGCTCTCCGACGACGTCATCACCGCGGTGCCGCGGGGGCTGCGCGAAGCGTCCTACGGGCTCGGCGCGACCCCGGCGGAGACCATTCGCAAGGTGGTCTTCCCCGCCGCCCTGCCGGGGATCGTCGGCGGCATCCTGCTCGCCGTCTCGCGCGCCATCGGCGAGACGATGATCGTGGTCATGGCCGCCGGACTGTCCGCCAACCTGACGGCGAACCCCCTCGAGGCGGTGACCACGGTCACGGTGCAGATCGTGACCCTGCTGGTCGGTGACCAGGAATTCGACAGCGCCAAGACCCTGTCGGCCTTCGCCCTCGGCCTGGTGCTCTTCGCCGTCACCCTGGTCCTCAACATCATCGCCCTGCACGTCGTGCGCAAGTACCGAGAGCAATATGAGTGAGCCGAGCCGTCCCGCCTCCGCCCGCAATCCCAAGCTGACGACCCAGGCGGTGAGCCGTCGGCTCAAGAGCCGCTATGGCGCGGAGCGCCGCTTCCGGGCCCTGTGCCTGGGCGCCGTGACGCTGGCGGTGCTCTTTCTGGGCGCGCTCTTCTTCAGCATCGCTTCGAAGGGTACTTCGGGCTTCTTCCAGACCGCCATCCGGCTCGACGTCTTCTTCGATCCGGAGATCCTCGATCCGGACGGCACCGGCGACCCCGAGGCGCTGGTCCGGGCCAACTACAACTCGCTGGTCAGGAACGCCCTCCAAGAACGCTTCCCCGACGTCACCGGGCGCAGCGAGAAGCGCGATCTGGCCGGGCTGGTGAGCGGCGGCGCCGCCTTCCAGCTGCAGGAGATGGTCACCGAGGACCCGTCGCTGATCGGCAGCCACCAGACCGTCTGGGTCCCCGCCGCCGACGACGCCGACATGCTGATGAAGGGCGAGATCAAGCGCGAAGTCGACGAAGGCGACCGGCGGGTCAACGACCAGCAGATCGCCTGGCTCGACTCGCTCGAGGCCGACGGCGCCCTCAAGGAGCGCTTCAACACCCATTTCTTCACCGCCGGCGACTCGCGCGAGCCGGAGCTGGCGGGGATCTGGGGCGCGGTGGTCGGCTCCGGCTACACGATGATGATCACGCTCCTCTTGTCCTTCCCGCTGGGTGTCGCCACCGCGGTCTACCTCGAGGAGTTCGCGCCGCAGAACCGCTGGACGGACCTCATCGAGATCAACATCAACAACCTCGCGGCGGTGCCTTCCATCGTCTTCGGCCTCCTCGGTCTCGCCGTCTTTCTCAACGTCTTCCACCTGCCGCGTTCGGCGCCCCTGGTCGGCGGCCTGGTACTGACGCTGATGACGCTGCCGACCATCATCATCGCGGGCCGTGCCGCGCTCAAGGCCGTGCCGCCGTCGATCCGCGAGGCCGCCTACGGCCTCGGCGCCTCGCCGATGCAGGTGATGTTCCACCACACGCTGCCGCTGGCGCTCCCCGGCATGCTCACCGGGACGATCATCGGCATGTCCCAGGCGCTGGGTGAAACCGCACCTCTCCTGATGATCGGCATGGTGGCCTTCATCGTCGACATCCCGGCGACTCCTACCGACCCGGCGACGGTGTTGCCGGTGCAGGTCTACCTGTGGGCCGACAGCCCCGAGCGCGGCTTCGTCGAGAAGACCTCGGCGGCGATCCTCGTGCTGCTCGCTTTCCTGGTCGCCATGAACCTCATCGCGGTGATCCTGAGAAAACGCACCGAGCGCCGCTGGTAGGCCCGGTTGTGACCGAGGAGACCATGAGCCCCACCCTGGACCGTCCGCTCCGCGTCCTCTTCCTGTGCACCGGCAACTCGGCGCGCAGCATTCTCGGAGAGTTCCTGCTCCGCCAGCTCGGCGAAGGGCGCTTCGAGAGTCTGAGCGCTGGCGCCGCACCCACCGGACGGGTCCATCCGCTGGCCCTCCGCACCCTCGCCGAGACGTATGGCATCGACGCCGCGGAAGCGCGGTCGAAATCGATGACGGACGTCGCCGAGCTCGAGCCGGATGTGGTCATCACGGTGTGCGATCACGCCCGCGACACCTGTCCGCTGTGGCCCGGGGGCGCCCTGCGGGTGCATTGGGGATTGCCCGATCCGGCTGCTGTGGAAGGGAGCGAGGAGGAGAGGCGAGAGGCCTTCGAGCGGACGGCCGTGGTGCTCCACGACCGGCTGGTGGCCTTGTGCTCCGAGGCGGGTGCGGACCGGGATGCGGGAGTGTTCGCCCGGGCCGCCGAGAAGCTCGCGTGACGAGGTGAGGCGACGGCAGCGCCGCCTCACCCCGCCCCGAGCTCGAGACCGGAAGCGCTCAGGCGGCGCTGATCGGAACGCGGACCTCGGTCTTGTTCCAACGCAGGATCATGTGCACCCCACCCTCGACGTCCTCGAAGGAAATGGTGAACTGGTCGACGGGCTCTTCAAGCGTGGTGGGCTTGGCGGTGTAGGTGACGACGTCGTTGGCGGTGTCGAAACCGGGCTCGAGCTGACCGGTCTCGCGGTTGCGCAGCGCGGTACCGTTGAAGCCGAGCTTGGAGTTGAAATGCACCGTCCACTGGTCCGCACCGGGCACGGTGAAGATGGTGTAGGTGCCGGCGGGCAGCTTCTGGTCGCCGACCTTGACGTCACCGGTGACGGTGATCTCGGTGCCCTCGTTGGCGCCGGTGCGCCAGACCTTGCCAAAAGGCACCAGCGCGCCGCTCTCTTCGGTACCGAAGATGTTGTCGCGGCCGCGCAGGTAGGGACGGCTGTAGACCACGCGGACGTAGGTGTCGCCGAGGAAGGTCCGGGCCATCCCCATGGGGCTCGGACGGCGCGACGGGTGGAGGTCCTGGGCCTCCGCGGAAGGCGCCGTCATCAACGGCAAGAGGGTCAGGGCTGCGGCGAACAGGGCGAGCTGGAACCGGCGAGATGAGGCGATACGCATGAAGGAGGTCCTCCTCGGTGTCGTTGTCGTGACGTGCCGCGGCGTCGGCCTACGGCGGACTTTCCAGGTGGTTCGCACCCCGCGGGAACGCGGGATGCTCGCGAAGTATAGCCGTTCCCGCGGTCCTTCCTCGCCAGCCGTCCGGCGCTGGCACCGTCTTGGCGCGGGCCGAGAGCCTTTGCTACCGTCCGTTTCGGCCTTTCGGCAAATCCATCATCGCCGCAGAAGGAGCATCCGATGACCGACCCGTCGCAGCCCGTGATCCAGGACCGCTCGAGACCTTCGTGGTGTCGCCCCGCCGGCCGCTTGCGGCACCTGGCGGCAGTCCTGGCGGTAGGCCTGACGCTGGCGATGCTCGTCGCCTGTGGCACCCCGCCCCCGGCTCCCGCCCCCGTCGCCACACCGCCCGCCGGCACCCCCCGGTTGCTCCTCTACCTGGTCATCGACCAGGGGGCCTACGACCACCTGGTGCGCTTCCGCCCGCTCTTCTCCGGAGGTCTCAAGCGCCTCCTCGACCAGGGCGTGTCGTTCACCGCGATGCATCACGACCACGCGCCCACCGAAACCGCCCCCGGGCACGCGACGCTGGCGACGGGGTGCTTCCCGGCGCACCACGGGGTGGTCGGCAACGGCTGGTACGACCGCCAGGCCAAGAAATGGATCGAGGCCGTCGACGATCCCGAGGACGATCTTTCCCCCAGGGCTCTCGAGGTCCCGGCCCTCGGCGACTGGCTCAAGGAACGCTATCCGCAGGCTCGGGTGTTCTCCGTCTCGGCCAAAGACCGCGCCGCGATCTTCACCGGCGGTCTCCACCCCGACGGCGCCTTCTGGCTCGACCGGGACACCGGACGCTTTGAGACCTCCGAGTACTACGCCGACGCGCTGCCCGCGTGGCTCGAGGACTTCAACCGCCAGGACTGGCTGGGCGGCTTCTTCGGCACCTCCTGGGAACCCCTGCCGGCGGTCGCGGAGGTCCTCGCGGCCGGCACCTATGGCATCGCGGAGGTTCCCACGGCCCCCGTCGCCGACCGCTTCCCGCACCGTCTCGGCACGGTCTCACTGGGCCCCGACGAGGCCTTTTACTACAGCGTCACCGCGACGCCCCTGACCGACACCTACGTCGGCCGGATGGCGGCGGCGATGCTCGCCGGCGAGAGGCTCGGCACCGACGACGTCCCCGACCTCCTGGGCGTCTCGTTCTCGCTCACTGACATCGTCGGCCACCGCTTCGGCTCCGACAGCCCCGAGATCCTCGACACCCTGTTACGCCTCGACCAGACCCTCGGCGAGCTGCTCGACGCCGTCGACGCCCAGGTCGGGCTCGAGCACACGCTGGTCTCGCTGTCCGCGGACCACGGCGCCCTGGGCAACCCCGAGCACCTGGCCGCCGGAGCTCATCCCGAAGCCGGGCGCTACAGCCCGGAGGTCGTCCGCTGCGTCCAGGCGACGGCCCGCTCGGTCGAGGAGACGCTCGGTCACGGGCGGTGGACGGCGCAGGAGACCTACCTCGACCGCGCCGCCCTCGCCACCGCGGGTCTCGACCGCGACCGCGTCGAGGCGGACCTCGCCCAGGCACTCGAGGCCTGTCCACGGATCGAGCAGGTGTGGACCGAAGCCGAGCTCCGATCCCCCGCCGTGCCGGGCGAAGACCCGGCCGGCGAGCTCTATCGCCACAGCTTCCACCCCGAGCGGAGCCCCGACCTGACGCTCCAGGAGACGCGCTTCACCCTCGCCCAGCCCACCGTCGTCTCGGGCCATGGTTCGCCCTACGACTACGACACCCACGTACCGTGGATCGTCCGCCTGCCGAGCGGCCTCCCGGGCGTGGTCGACACGCCGGCGAAGACCGTCGACGTGGCGCCCAGCCTGGCGCGCTGGTTGGGGATCGAGCCGCCGCCGGATCTCGACGGGGTCGATCGCACGGCGATCGTCGAGGCCACCGCCAAGGCTCGAAAGCCGGAGACCGCGACGGTAGCGGCTCCCTAGCCGGCACCGCGGCGCTCAGGAGGCCGCCGGCAGACCGACCAGCTCGAGCAGACGCAGCGCGTTGGTGGTCGTCGCCACCCCCGGCCGCAGCCGATGATCGAAGCTCATGGGCGGCTCGCTCCCCGGCGGGTGGAGCGTCTCGCGGAAGTGGACGGTGCGCGCCGCCGCCTCGAGGGGGCCGGCGGTGGCGAGGCTCAGGTCGTGGGTCGAGATGGCACCGATGGCGCCCTCGCCGAGCAGGTGCTCGAGGACCCGCCGCACCGCGATCTGGCGCTCGGCGGAGTTGGTGCCGCGCAGGATCTCGTCGAGCAGGAAGAGGAAGCGACCCGGCGGCCGCCCGTCCGCGGCCTCGACCACTTCCTTGAGCCGTTCGAGCTCGGCCATGAAGAACGAGGTGCCCCGCGCCAGCGAGTCCTCGACGCGGATGCTGGTCCCAAGCTCGAGGGGCGGCAACGTCATCTCCGCGGCGCACACCGGCGCCCCCGCCTGGGCGAGGACCGTGTTGACCCCGAGGGCGCGGAGCAGCGTGCTTTTGCCCGACATGTTGGAGCCGGTCACCAGGAGGAAGCTCCCCGGCGGCCCCACCCCGACGTCGTTGGCCACCCGGTCCGGCGGCAGCAGAGGGTGGGCCAAGGCCCGCGCGCGAAGCTCCGGCGCGGCTTCCTCGGACACCGTCGGGAAGGCCCACTCGGGCTCGTCGTGAGCCAGGAGCGCCAACGCCGTCAAGGCCTCGACCCGGCCCAGCGTCTCGAACCAGCCGCGCACCCGCCGACCGGCGGCGGCCTGCCAAGCCTCGATGCGGCGGAGGACGTGAACGTCCCACAAGCAGAAGGCGTCGACGACGTCGTGGACCATCGAGAAGCGCAGGTCCGACAGCCCCACCAGACCGTGGAGCCGTTCGACCTCGGCCGACACCGTGGCCCCGGTACCGCCGAGCCGGGCGCGCGCCTCGTCGAGCCAGGGAGCCGCCCCGGGCAGCCGTTCGAGACGTTCGAAGACCCGCGCGTAGCGGCCGAGCTCCCCCTGGCGCTGCGACACCCGAGCAAAGAGCCCGTAGAGCGTCTTGCGCTGCGTGAAGCTGACCGAGAGATTGACGAGCAGCGAGCCGAACCAGTAGCGGTAGGGCACCAGGTCCGCCACCGCCCCCGCCAGCAGCCCGAGAGAGACGAGGGGCAACGCCCAGGCGGCGACGCGCAGCCAGCGACGGCCGGCGAGCCACGGCTCGGCCTCCGCCCAGGCGAGGAAGCGCTCCGGCTCCGGCACGTCGTCGCCCAGCTGCCGGGCGCGCACCTCGAGGTCCTGGCGGAAACCGACGTGGGGCGCCAGCGCCGCCACCGCCGCCTGCCGGCGCCGGATCTCCTGCGGCTCCGCCGGGTCGACGAGCCAGCGCGCCAGAGTCGCACGCCCCGGCGGCGTCGCCACGACGCCCAGGAGGTGTGACACCGACGCCTGGCCGAAGAGGTCGAGATCCCGTGCCACGTCGCCGGTCAGACCTTCGAGGGCCGGCGCGGGCGGCGGTGGCGGCAGCTCTTGCCATCGCCGGTGCCACCGCGCGACGCCCTGACGGTTGACCGCCGCGAGGGCCCGCCAGCGCTCCGCACGGCGCACCACCCGACCGTGGAGCCGCACCAGGACGATGAAGAGCAGCGCCGCGACGACGGCCGCGAGATAGGGTGCCGGCCGCGGCGCCGAAGCCTCCAGCAACACCGCCCCGAAGGCGCCGACGAGTCCCAGGAAGACCATCAGCCGAGCCCAGGAGAAGCGCTTCGACAGCCCCTCGGCCCGCGCCTCGAGGCGAGCGAAGCGATCCCCGCGCCGGCGATAGCGGGCGACGATCTCGGAGTCTGGACGGGGGCGGGCGGCTTGGCTCATCGATCACTCCTCGCGGGTGCAGAGCATACCTTCCCACCGACGACGACGCCCCCGAGGGATCGCTCAATCGCCTCGGGGGCTCGGGGTCCTCGGGAAGCCGAGGTCGGGAACCCTGCAGTTCCGCTGGAGCGACGAGATTCCTAGCCGAACCGGCCGGTGATGTAGTCCTCGGTCTGCGAGCGGATCGGGTTGACGAAGATCGTGTCCGTGGGGCCGTACTCGATGAGCTCGCCGAGGTAGAGGAAGGCGGTGTAATCGGAAACGCGCGAGGCCTGCTGCATGTTGTGGGTGACGATGACCTGCGTGTACTCGTTCTTGAGCTCGAGCATCAGCTCCTCGATCTTCGCCGTGGCGATGGGATCGAGAGCCGAGCAGGGTTCGTCGAAGAGGATGACCTCGGGCTCGACGGCGATGGCGCGGGCGATGCACAGACGCTGTTGCTGGCCACCGGAGAGACCCAGAGCGCTCTCCTGGAGCCGGTCCTTGACCTCTTTCCACAGCGCCGCGCCGCGCAGGCTGCGCTCGACGATGGCGTCGAGCTCGGACTTCTTGGTGATGCCCTGGATGCGGCAGCCGTAGGCGACGTTCTCGTAGATCGACTTGGGGAAGGG
>JAGQSE010000190.1:0-4440 GCA_020439725.1 Acidobacteriota bacterium | reverse complement strand
TCGATGGCCGGACCGAGGATCGTCTCGCCCTCGAAGCGGATGTCACCTTCGATCCGCACCGACGGGACCAGGTCGTTGAGCCGGTTGATGCACCGCAGAAGCGTCGACTTGCCGCACCCCGATGGGCCGATGAAGGCAGTGATCTGGCGCTCCGGGATGGCCATCGAGATCCCCTTGAGCGCCTTTTTCTCGCCGTACCAGAGCGACAGGTCGTCGACCTCGAGGATCGAGTTCTCGATCCCCGGGTCGAGGGCGCGGGCGCGCAGCTCCGCGCTCTCCACCGGTGGCATCGGGCGCACCGCCTCGGCGGCTTCGGACACCTCGTTCATCGATCAGTCCTCTTCGGGCTTGTCGCCGTAATCGGTCGCCGAATGGCGGATGTCCTTGCCCTCGACGTAGTAGATGACGTCCTCGGCGATGTTGGTCGCGTGATCGGCGATGCGCTCGAGGTTGCGCGAGATCAAGAGCAGCGGCAGCGCGCGGCTGACGCGCTTGGGCTCTTCGATCATCTCCTGCACCAGCTGGCGGTACATCCGCTTGTGCAACAGGTCGACCGCGTCGTCGCTGCGCCAGACGTTCATGGCCAGCTCGGCGTCGCGCTTGACCAGCGCGTCGAGACTCTCGCGGACCATCCGGCGCACGGCCTTGGACAGCTGGGGGATGTCGACCCCGGTCTCGACCGGCGGCTCGTTGTTGAGCCCGATGACCGAGCGCGAGATGTTGGCGGCGGAATCTCCGATGCGCTCGAGGTCGTTGGTGATCTTCATCACCGCCACCAGGAAGCGCAGGTCCCGGGCCGCGGGCTGCTGGCGGGCCAGGAGGGTCAGGCACTCTTCGTCGATGCGCTTCTCCATCGCGTCGACCTCGCGGTCCTCGGCGACCACCAGGCGTGCCACCTCGGTGTCGCGGTCGATGAGCGCCCGCGTCGCCTTGGCCACCATCTCCTCCACCCGGCCTCCCATCGACAGCAGCAGTTGGCGAACCAGGTCGTACTCCTCGTCGACGTGTCTTTGCATGGCAGCCTCGGCTTCCTCGGGTTCCGATCGGCTCACCACCCCCTCGCGACGCCTTGTCGCCGGGTCCTGGTGATCCTCGTTTCGAGGGCCCATTTTACTCTCCGGGGAGCTGAAAAAAGAGGGAGGGAGGCCGCTTCGGTCCGGGTCCGGAGCGGCCTCCCGGCAAACCCACTAGAGAAGCGATCAGAAGGCGATCTGCAGCTGGATGCGGACCTCGTTGTCCTTGCTGTTGGTGAAGTCGTCCTCGATGGTGCGGAAGTCACCCTGGATCTTGTAGTCGTGCTTGTGCAGGTAGTAGCTCAGGGCGACGCCGGACTCGGTCTCGTCGGCGCTGACGGGGCTATCGGGGCTGACCACCGCGTAGCGGCCGGCGATCTCGAACTTCTTGTTGGGGAAGAGGTAGCCCAGCTGGATGTAGTAGCCGTCGGTGTCGGCGCTGGCGCCGCCGCTCAGGTCGGCGTTCTCCGAGTAGTACTCGGCGACGGTGTTGAAGCCGCCGATCTTGTAGGCGAACTCGACGCCCAGGCGGGTCACGTCCTCGGCGGCGGCGCCGGTGCCGTCGGTGGTCGACAGACCGGAGATGCCGATGGCGAGCTTGCCGGTGTCGGGGTAGTCGAGGGAGCTCTCCTCGAGCTTGTACTCACCGAAGGGGGTGAACACCAGGCGGCCGACGATCAGCTTCTCCTGGTTGTCGTCGCGGCTCTGGTTGCGGCCGTTGCCGTTGTAGACGCCGATGTTGTACTCGAAGGTCTTGTTCGAGTTGACACCGATCAGCGCGATGCCCTGGTCACGGCCGTGGGCGAAGCGCTCGCTGGCGATGGAGCGGTCGACGAACTGCTGCTTGCCGGAGGAGGTCAGCTCCTGGCGGCCGAAGAAGGCCTTGCCCTGGCCGACCCACACGGTGGCCATCTTGTTCTGCGCGAACTCGAAGTAGGCGTCCTCGAGGGTGGTCGAGCCACCGCTCCAAACCGCCTGGATCTTGTACTTGATGTCGCCGTAGGCGTTGCCCTTGAGCGCGAACTTGGCGCGGCGGATGCGGAACGAGCCGATCGAGTCGCCGTCCTCCGGGTCGAGCTGCGTGAAGCGCACCTGGACACGGCTGTTGAACTCGAGACTGAACTTGCCGTCGGAGGTCTTGAAATAGGCAGCCTTGGCCCAGCCAGCCTCACCCTTGGCATCATCGGCCCGCAGGGTGCCCGGCACCGCCACCAGGGCGGCCATAGTCGCCGCAATCGTCCACTTTCTGATCGACATGATGCTTCTCCTCATCTCACTGGTCGTACTGACTCGGGGTTCCGTGGGTTTGTAGGGTCATCCCGGCCGGCGGTATGCCGCCGTGGGGATGGGCGAAGACTAGGCAGGGAGTGGATCGACCCCGCGACGGCGGCGTGACAGCCGTGCAACAGCGGTCGAGGAGGGGGGAGAGAAGAGCCCGGCGGGGGGCCCCGGCTCAGCGCCGGCGCCAGAGGAGATAGCGGTTGAGGTCGCCGCCGGCACCATCGGCGTCGAAGCGGTCGACCAGCTCCACCGGGGCCCCAGCCTCCGGCGCCACCGCCAGGAGGCCCTCCTCGGCGGAGCTCACCGCGTGGCAGTACCGCACCGCCCCGCCGCTGCCCCAGCGCAGCAGGTGGTCCCCGGGCTCGAAACGCGCGGAGGCGAGGCCCGCGGTCTCGGGACTCTCGCTCCACGGGGCGACGCGGCGGCGGAAGCGTGGCCGCTCGCCAAAGCGCCACAGACTCACCGCCAGGGCTCCCGCCGGCGCCAGACGTCGCGCCATGGCGGCGAGCAGGTCCCGGCGGAGCTCGAAGCCGGGGACGTGGTGGAGCAGACCGAAGGCCACGACCAGGTCGAAGGCGCCGTCGCCCGCAGCCCGGTCGGGCAGCTCTAGACGAGCCCCCGGCAACGCGGCTGCCACCAGATCCCAACGATAGAACGCGACGTCGACCCGACTCCCGAGACCTGCCAGGCGTCCCTTCGCCACCGTCAACAAGGAATCGCTGGCATCGACGCCGCGGTAGACGAAACCGTCGGGGAGCTCACGCGCCGCACGCACGCCGAAACGGCCGTTGCCACAGGCCACGTCGAGAATGCGGGGTCTCGCCGGCCGGCCGAGGTCCCGCCAGCGTTCGAGGAGGATGCCCCAGCCGGGCCACGGCGCCGAGCGCTTGGCGTCGAAGGCCCGCGCCTCGAGCCGATAGAACTGCCCGTTGACACGGTTGAGCGCCAGCGCGGTCGAACGATCCACGGCGGCATCCTACGCCGGCCGTCCCGACCTCCTCGAAAAAGATTCCGGGATGGGTGCACATGAAAGCTATCGATATGCTAAGATACCATCATTGCGATCGGAGCGGAGGGTTCCAACTCCCCGGGCATCCGAGATTCAACATCAGTGCCGCCCCGATCGCGAACGGCTCCGGTCCTCAGACCCTCCTTCTTCAGCTCCGGGACCGGAGCCGTGCCTTTCTTCCCCGCCTCCTCGCGACCTCCGGACGCCCACCGCAGAAATCCCTCGGGGTGCTAGCCTCCCCGGCCATGAGCCCGTCGCGCTATGGCTTCGCCCCCGAGCTCCACCTGGCGGAGCTCAAAGCCGTGCTCGCCGAGCTCGATGGTGACGGCGCGATCTCGAGCGCCGACCTGGACCGCGCGATCCGCCGGCATCCCAAGGCCGACGGCAGCGTCTTTTCGAAGAGCGAGCTGATCCGCGGCCATCGCTGGCTGGTGGCGAGCTCAGCGCTCGACCAAGACACCGGGCGCTTCGCGGCACGGTTGCGCAAGAAGCCCACGCGCACGCTGAGCGGCGTCGCGACGGTCTCGGTGCTCACCCAGCCGTGGCCGTGCCCGGGCCGCTGTGTCTTCTGCCCCAACGACGTCCGCATGCCCAAGAGCTACGTCTCGTCGGAGCCCGGTTGCCAGCGGGCGGCGCAACACGCCTTCGACCCGTACCTCCAGACCTGGTTCCGGCTCCGCGCCCTCGACAACATCGGCCACCGCACGGGCAAGATCGAGCTCATCGTCCTCGGCGGCACCTGGTCCTTCTATCCCGAGGCCTACCAGGTGTGGTTCATCCGTCGCTGTTTCGAGGCGATGAACGAGTTCGGCACGCGGCCCGATCCGGCGGCGATCCTCCCCGACCTGGCGCCCGACTTCACGGCGATCTCGGCCCCGGAGAGGGAGACCGAAGGCGGCTACAACCGCGCCGTCCAGAGCTTCCTCCGCCGGCAACCGGGCGGCGGCTTGCCCGCCGAGGTGGGGCCGCCGGGAGACGGGGCGCGTGCCGACTGGGCCAGCCTCGAAGGGGCCCACCGGGGGAACGAGACGAGCGCCGTACGGTGCGTCGGGCTGGCCCTCGAAACCCGCCCCGATCACCTCGACGAAGCCGAGGTCCTGCGGCTTCGCCGGCTCGGCGCCACCAAGGTGCAGATCG
>JAGQSE010000189.1:3905-4560 GCA_020439725.1 Acidobacteriota bacterium | reverse complement strand
CCGCAGTTCTACTTCCGTACGACGGACGTGACGGGGTCGACGCAGCTGCCGGAAGGCGTGGAGATGGTGATGCCGGGCGACAACGTGAGCCTGGAAGTGGAGCTGATCGCTCCGATCGCCATGGAGAAGGGCGTGCGGTTCGCGATCCGCGAGGGCGGTCGTACCGTCGGAGCCGGCACGGTTTCGGAGATCATCGCGTAAGGCCGGTTCGACCGGTTGCTGAAGGGAATGATCGAAAATGGTCAATGAGAAGATCCGCATCCGCCTCAAGGCGTACGACTACCGGGTGCTCGATTCGTCGGCGCACGAGATCGTCGACACCGCGCGCCGTACCGGTGCTCGGGTCGTCGGTCCCATCCCGCTGCCGACGCATATCTCGAAGTACACCGTCAACCGTTCGCCCCACGTGGACAAGAAGTCTCGTGAGCAGTTCGAGGTCCGCACGCACAAGCGGCTGCTGGACATCTTCGAGCCGACCAGTCAGACCGTCGATGCTCTGATGAAGCTCGAGCTGCCCGCCGGCGTCGACGTTGAGATCAAGGCGTTCGGCAAGTAAGGGAAGAGGTGCGCTGATGAACGGTATCCTGGGCAAGAAGCTGGGAATGACCCAGCTGTTCACCGACGACGGTCGCGTCGTGCCGGTGACCGTGGTCGA
>JAGQSE010000189.1:0-3814 GCA_020439725.1 Acidobacteriota bacterium | reverse complement strand
ACGCAGGCGGTTTCGGGCCACCTCAAGAAGGCCAGCGCTCCGCCGATGCGCCGGCTGATGGAGTTCCCCCTCGAGGAGGGCAGCGATCCGCAGCCCGGTGACGAGGTCAAGGTCTCGATCTTCGAGCCCGAGCAGTACGTCGACGTCGTCGGCACCAGCAAGGGCAAGGGATTCCAGGGCGTGGTCAAGCGACATGGCTTCGGTGGCGGTCGCGCTACCCACGGTTCCATGTTCCACCGCGCTCCGGGCTCGATCGGTCAGTCCGCTTGGCCGTCGCGCGTGATCAAGGGCAAGCGCCTGCCGGGGCAGCACGGCAACAAGCGTGTGACCGTCAAGAACCTGCAGATCGTCAAGGTCGACGAGGAGAACAACCTGGTCTACCTCCGGGGCGCGGTTCCCGGCGCCGACAACAGCTACGTGGCGCTCAAGCGCTCCAAGCGTGGCTAGTGGAGAAGCGAAGGTCATGAAGATTCCGGTCAAGAACCTCAAGAACGAAGAGGTCAAGCAGCTCGAGCTGCCGGAGGCGGTGTTCTCCTATCCTTACAAGGAACACCTCATCCACCTCGCGGTGCAGGCGGTGCTGGCGGCTCAGCGCGCCGGTACCCACAAGACCAAGACCCGCGACGAGGTCTCCGGCTCCGGTCGCAAGCTCTGGCGGCAGAAGGGAACCGGTCGTGCCCGCATGGGTAGCATCCGCAGCCCGATCTGGCGCAAGGGTGGTACCGTCCACGGTCCCAAGCCGCGCAACTACGACAAGGGCATGAGCCCGCGCGAGAAGCGCAACGCCCTCAAGTCGGCGCTGTCGAAGAAGGTGCTCGACGAAGGGCTGGTGGTGATCGACTCGCTGAGCCTGGAGAGCCACAAGACTGCCGCTTTGGCCAACGCCCTGGCGGGACTCGGAGTCGGTGAGAAGGCCCTGCTGGTCGATCACTACGACAACTACAACCTGCTGCTCGCGGCGCGCAACAACCCGCGGCTCAAGACCGTCGACGCGCTGGCGGTGAACGTCTATGACGTCGTCGATCGCGCTCATGTGGTGGTCAGCGAGTCCGCCCTCGAGAAGCTGGTGGAGGTGCTCAGCCGATGAGAGACCAGGACATCATCCGCCGCCCGCTCATCACCGAGAAGGCGACCACCTTCGGCGAGAGCAACGTCTTCGCCTTCGAGGTCGCCCCAGGTGCCAACAAGATCCAGGTCAAGCGCGCCGTCGAGACCCAGTTCAAGCGCCGGGTTGCCGAGGTGCGGATCGTCAAGATGCACGGCAAGACCCGACGCCAGGGACGTTTCGTCGGGCGTCGCGCCGATTGGAAGAAGGCCTACGTGCGGCTGGTGGCCGGCGAGAAGCCCATCGAGTTCTTCGACAGCTTCTGAGGTCTGGCTCAGTCACGAGAATCGACGGTCAAATAGCACGAGGAAAGAGCAGTCATGGGTATTCGACAGCACAAGCCGACCAATCCGGCCAGCCGGTTCCAGTCGGTTTCGACCTTCGAAGAGCTGACGGCCAGCCGTCCGCACAAGGCTCTGACCAAGGGCAAGAGCAGCAGCGGCGGGCGTAACAACAAGGGCCAGGTCACCATCTGGTTCCGTGGCGGCGGCCACAAGCGGCGCTATCGCTCCATCGACTTCAAGCGGGACAAGCACGGCGTGCCGGCGACCGTCGCCTCGGTCGAGTACGACCCGAACCGCTCGGCTCGCATCGCGCTACTCAACTACGCCGACGGCGAGAAGCGCTACATCCTGTGGCCCAACGGCCTCGAGGTGGGAGCCACGGTAGCCGCCGGCGAGGACGCCGAGATCAACGTCGGCAACGCGCTGCCGCTAGCGAAGATCCCTCTGGGCACGGTGATCCACAACATCGAGCTCAAGATCGGCAAGGGTGGCCAGATGGTGCGTAGCGCCGGTGCCGGTGCCCAGCTGATGGCCAAGGAGGGCGCCTACGCCCAGGTTCGTCTGCCCTCCGGCGAGGTCCGGCGCGTGCACGTCAACTGCTACGCCACCGTCGGCCAGGTCGGCAACGTCGACCACGAGAACGTGTCGTTGGGCAAGGCCGGGCGCAAGCGCTGGCAGGGCAAGCGGCCGCACAACCGCGGCGTCACCATGAACCCCGTCGATCACCCGATGGGTGGTGGTGAAGGACGCTCCTCCGGCGGTCGTCATCCCTGTACTCCCTGGGGCAAGCCGACCAAGGGGTACAAGACGCGCAAGAACAAGCGCACCACCGGAATGATCGTGCGTCGTCGCACCAAGTAATAGGGACGGAGATCCATCATGGCGCGCTCGCTAAAGAAGGGTTTCTTCATCGATGACCATCTCATGGAGAAGGTCGACGCGATGAATCAGCGCGGTGAGAAGCGGGTCATCAAGACCTGGTCTCGTCGCTCCACCGTGGTTCCCGAAATGGTCGGCCACACGATCGCCGTCCACAACGGGATGAAGTTCATCCCGGTGTACGTCAGTGAGAACATGGTCGGTCACAAGCTCGGCGAGTTCGCCATGACGCGTACCTTCCGCAGCCACTCCGGGAAGAAGGAGAAGGGCGGCAGGGCCCGCTGACGGAGGTACGAAGCATGCAATACACGGCAAAGTTGCGCTATCTGCAAGCCTCCCCGCAGAAGGTCCGCCTGGTGGCCGACCAGATTCGGGGAATGGACGTCCAGGAGGCCTCGAACCTCCTGCAGCTGTCGAAGAAGTCGGCCGCTCGGCACGTCGAGAAGGTGCTCAAGTCGGCGGTCGCCAACGCTGAGAACCGCGACGATCAGCTCGACGTCGACCGGCTCTATGTCAAGGAAGTCTTCGTCGATGGGGGGCCGACGCTCAAGCGCCTGCGCCCCGCGCCCATGGGCCGCGCGTTCAGGGTTTTGAAGCGCCAGAGCCACATCACCATCAAGCTGGAAACCCGCAAGGGCGGCGAAGAATCCTGAGGAGAAGACGGTGGGTCAGAAAACGCATCCCTACGGCTTTCGCCTGGTCTACAACAAGGGTTGGCATTCGCGGTGGTACGCCGAGAATGACTACGCGGACATCCTCCATGCCGACCTGGCGCTGCGCAAGCAGCTCAAGCAGCGTCTCGGTCACGCCGGTGTCAGCGAGATCGACATCGAGCGCGCCGCGGACAAGCTGCGGGTGACCATCTACACCTCGCGGCCCGGCATCATCATCGGCCGCAAGGGCGCCGAGGTGGATCGCCTGCGCGACGACCTGATGAAGCAGATGGGACGCGAGGTCCACATCAACATCCAGGAGATCCAGCGCCCCGAGCTCGACGCCCAGCTGGTGGCCGAGTCCATCGCCGGTCAGCTCCTGCGCCGCGTCTCCTTCCGCCGCGCCATGAAGAAGGCCATGGAGTCGGCCTTCCGCTTCGGCGCCAAGGGCGTGAAGATCATGGTTTCGGGTCGCCTCGGCGGCTCCGAGATCGCGCGCACCGAGTGGTACCAGGACGGCCGACTGCCGCTCCACACGCTCAAGGCGGACATCGATTACGGCTTCGCCGAGTCGCAGACCACCTACGGCGTCATCGGCGTCAAGGTCTGGGTCTACAAGGGCGACTTGCTGCGGGAGAAGTCCCGCCGTCGGGCTTCGGCCTGATTCCGGGAGAGGTGAACAGCCATGTTGATGCCAAAGAAGGTCAAGCACCGCAAGCAGCAGCGCGGGCGCATGCGCGGAGTCGCCAAGGGCGGCACCACGATCGCCTTCGGTGACTACGCCCTGCAGGCGCTCGAGTGCGGGTATGTGACGGCGCGTCAGATCGAGGCGGCTCGTATCGCGATCACCCGCCACATCAAGCGCGGTGGCAAGGTCTGGATCCGGATCTTCC
>JAGQSE010000188.1:2234-8180 GCA_020439725.1 Acidobacteriota bacterium | reverse complement strand
TCGCCCGCGAAGGTCGGGGGCGCTTCGTCGTCGAGAGCGATCGCGGCAAGCTCGAGTTGATACTCACCAATCTGGTGTCTAACGCGGTCGCCTACAGCCCGCCGGGCGCCGTCGTCGAGACGCGCATCGGGCGCTCCGACGGCGAGGTGGTGGTTGCCATAGCCAACCCGGCACCGGACCTCGAAGACGCTGACCTGCCGCATCTTTTCGAGCGTTTCTGGCGCAAGGACCAGGCTCGCACCGGCGGCCAGCACGTCGGTCTCGGTCTCACCCTCGTCAAGAGCTCGGCCGATCTTCTGGGGCTCGAGCTGGGGGTGGAGCTCACCCCCGATCGTCGCCTCCGTTTCGTCCTGCCGCTGCCTCTCGCAGCCGAGTGAGGTTCGCCGGACCTCTCGACGGTGCGCGGCCGGTGAGGCGGGTGACCGGTGCCGTCGGTTTCTGCTAAGCTTCGCAGCACTTAAATCGCCCTGGATCGGGGTCCCTCACAATTCGCTGCCGGCCCTGCTGCGGATGCTTTGCCTTTCGCCGATGTTTAGGGTTCCGGCAAACCCGCAACTCTCCCTTGTAGGAGGAGACGGAGAATGACGCAGCCACCCACCCCCCGCGGTGCTGGTCGTCGGAGCGGTCTTTCCGCGACGGCGCTGGTCGCCCTGACCCTGCTCGTCGCCCTGCTGGCGACGCCCTCGTCGGCGCTTGCCCAGCAGCGAAACTTCGACGCTCGGGAAGCGGCCGTACGCGCCGTCGAGCTGATCCCTTCACCGAGCCAGGAGGCCGCCTTGGACGACCTCCGGGCGCGGATCCCCAACCTCGAGGTGCGCATCGATCCCACGACGGGAGCCGCCTCGACGGTGTCCAACCGCACCGGCTATCTCACCGAGGGTGACGCCGAGGCCACGCCTCTCGCCATCGGCATGGGCTTCGTCGAAGCTCACCTCGACCTCTTCGGTCTCGCCGAGGCCGACCTCAACGAGTACGAGGTCACCGACTCGGTCTTCTCCAAGGTCACCGGGGCGAGCCATCTCTATCTGCGTCAGGAGCTTGGCGGCATCCCGGTCTACAACGGTCAGCTGCAGTTCCACGTCAACCGCGACGGGCGGCTGATGAGCGTCAACAACGCCTTCGTTCCCTATCTCGCCGAGGTGGTCAACACCACCAGCCCCAAGTACAGCGCGGGCGAGGCCGTGGCCGCGGCGGCGAAGCACCTGGGCCTGCCCAACAGCGGCGGACCGGGTCGCGTGCGCACGGCGGGCGGTGCCACCCAGGTGACCGAGCTGTCGGCGGACGGGCTTTCGGAGCGCCCCATCGTCGCGCAGCTGATGCTGCTGCCGATCCACGGTGCCGAGGTGCGGCTGGTGTGGAACTTCCAGATCTGGACCCTCGACGACCAGCACGCCTACGACTTCACCGTCGACGCCCAGGACGGCCGGGTCTGGACCCGCTTCGACTGGGTCGCCGACGACTCCTATCGTGTCTACCCGCTGCCGGCGGAGAGCCCCAACCACGTGACGCCGGTGCCACCGGCGGACGGTCGGAGCCTCCTGGTGGGTCCCGCCGATCCCACCGCCTCGCCCTTTGGCTGGCATGACACCAACGGCGTGGCCGGTGCCGAGTTCACCATCCACCGCGGCAACAACGCCCACGCCTACGACGACATCGACAACAACAACGCGCCCCCGGCTTCCGAGCCCGATTGCGGCGCCTCGCTCAACTGCGACTTCGCCATCAACCTGACGCTGGCGCCCAACCAGTACATCCCGGCGGCGGTGGCGAACCTCTTCTACTGGAACAACATCGTCCACGACGTCCAGTACCAGTATGGCTTCGACGAGGCCGGCGGCAACTTCCAGCAGAACAACTATGGTCTCGGTGGCTCGGGCGCCGACTACGTCCAGGCCGAGGCCCAGGACGGCTCCGGCAGCAACAACGCCAACTTCGCGACGCCGCCGGACGGCTCGCGGCCGCGCATGCAGATGTACATCTGGACCGCGCCGACGCCGGACAAGGACGGTGACCTGGATTCGGGGATCATCATCCACGAGTACGGCCATGGCATCTCGAACCGCCAGGTGGGCGGCCCGTCGAACACCAGCTGCTTGAGCAACACCCAGCAGCCCGGTGAGGGCTGGAGCGACTGGTTGTCCCTCGCCTACACCGCGGAGGTCGGCGATGCCGGCACCGACGGTCGTGGCATCGGCACCTACGCCCTCGACCAGCCGACCACCGGACCGGGCATCCGAACCCAGCGCTACAGCACCGATCCGTCGATCAACACCTGGACCTACTCGACCATCTCCACCGGCGTCTCGGTTCCCCACGGCGTCGGCGCGGTGTGGGCGCAGGGAGTCTGGGAGGCCTACTGGGCCCTGGTCGACCTCCACGGCTTCAGCTCGGACATCTACAACGCCGCCGGCGGCGCGGGCAATCAGCGGATGATGCTCTACGTCAACGAGGGCCTCAAGAACACCGCCTGCTCGCCGACCTTCCTCGACGCCCGCGACGGCATCATCCAGGCTGCCGTGGACAACTACGGCGGTGTCGACGTCTGCCCCCTGTGGGAGGCCTTCGCGGCCTACGGTCTGGGCACCGACGCCAGCACCGGCGGCTCGAACAGCACGAGCGCCACCAACGGCTTCTCGGTACCGCCGGAGTGCCAGTGCACGCCGTTCCCGGTGGCCGACGCCGGTCCGGACCAGCTGATCTGTCTCGGTGATTCGGTCCAGGTCGGGACCCCGGCGCAGCCCAACAACACCTACAGCTGGTCGCCGGGCGGCCAGACCACGGCGCAGATCACCGTCGCGCCCACCACCACCACGGTCTACACCGTGACCGCCACCACCGCCGCCTGCGGCAGCGACTCGGACTCGGTCACCGTCACGGTCGACAACGGTAGCGCCGCGGGTCTCGACGACGACTTCGAAGGCGGAGCCGGCGCCTGGACCTCGAGCGGTCTGTGGCACCTGACCTCGAACTCGAGCTGCGCCTCGCCGGGCTACTCGTCGCCGGTCAACGCCTTCTACTTCGGCCAGGACTCGACCTGCGACTACAGCACCGGTGGCACCGTCACCGGCGACCTCGTCTCACCGACGATCATCGGCATCACCTCGGCCTCCACGCTGAGCTTCGACTACTACCGTGTCGTCGAGTCCTTCTCGGGCTCCTACGACCAGACCGAGGTCGCGGTCTCGGGCAACGGCGGCGCCACCTGGACCACGGTGTGGTCGATGGACTCGTCCAACGCCTCCACCGCGGCGTGGACCAGCAGCGGCTCGATCTCGCTGGCCAGCTTCGCCGGCCAGTCGATCCAGCTGCGCTTCCGCTTCAACTCGGTGGACAGCGTGTCGAACACCTTCACCGGCTGGTTCGTCGACGACGTCGTGGTGACCGGTGAGTCACCCTGCGGCCCCGGTGGCAACACCGCTCCGGTGGTGTCGATCACCTCGCCGGCCAACGGCTCGACCTTCACCCAGGGCGCCTCGGTGAGCTTCGCCGGGACCGCCACCGACGCCGAGGACGGCAACATCTCGGGCTCGCTGTCGTGGGCCTCGAGCCTCGACGGCCCCATCGGCAGCGGCGCGTCGTTCTCGACCTCCGGTCTGTCGGTGGGAAGCCACACCATCACCGCCTCGGTCACCGACTCCGGTGGCCTGCCGGGCTCGGACTCGATCACGGTGACCATCGATCCGGTCACGGGACCGACGACGATCACGATCCTCTCGACCGGCAGCCAGGACGGCTGGATTCGGGAATCGAACGAGACCAGCAACGCCGGCGGCTCGAACAACTCGACCAACAGCGGCAACCGTGCCCTGCGGGTCGGTGACAGCACCGGCGATCGCCAATACAAGACCATCGTCTCCTTCGACACCTCGTCGATCCCCGACGGTGCGACCATCCTGTCGGCGACGCTCCGCCTCAAGCGGGGTCGGGTCACCGGCACCAACCCCTTCAACATCCTCGGCAGCTGCTTCGTCGACGTCCAGACCGGCGGCTTCGGCGGCAACGTCGCCCTGGCCAACGGTGACTTCCAGGCGGCGGCCACGGTCAGCCAGTCGGCGACCATGAGCAACCCGACGAGCAACGGGACCTTCTCCGAAGGCTCGCTCAACGGTGCCGGCCTCTCGGCCATCGACAAGACCGGCGTCACCCAGATGCGGATCTACTTCTCGACCGACGACAACGACGACGGCGGGAACGACTACATGGGCTATTACAGCGGTGACTCCGGTACCGCCGATCGCCCGCAGCTGGTGGTCACCTACCAGTAAGCGCTGACCGCGCCGCCCCGGCGGCGTGCCAACGAACCGACGGCCGGGTCCACGAGGGCCCGGCCGTCGGCTTTTTGGGGCTTCTTGGAGCTCTTGGGACTCAGACCCCGATCCGCTGGAGCTCGAGCAAGGGGCCTTCGAGGCAGGACGGATCGCTGAGGTCGACGCTGGCGGCGATGTGCCACAGGTTGTCCCCCTCGGGGTCGAGGAGAACCTGGGTGACGTCCCAGCGGCGGTCACCGGACTTGGCGATGCGGGTCAGGTGGGCCTGGCGGGCTTCGGGGGTGAAGACGATCTCGCCGTACTCGGCGAAATAAGGCGCCAGCGTCTCCTCGAACCGTTCGGGCGTCCACGGGTCGTCGTCGACCTGGTGGATGCACAGCGAGGCTTCCTCCCAATTGGTCTGGGCGAGCTCGCGCACCAGCTGGTGCATCTCGGCGCGGACGCGGGCGGCGAAGGCCCTGGGGTCGTGGAGCAGCTCGTAGTAGCGGAGCTTCCTCTGGCTCTCCTCGCGCTCCTCGGCGCGCTGCACCTGGAGCTCCGGGTGGATCAGGCTCTCCCACTCCTCGAGCAGGCTGTTGTCGACGCGCTCGAGCATGGTGCGGAAGAACGCCTCCATGTCGTAGACGACGTCGTCCTTGACGATCTCGGGGACGCTTTGCGCCAGCGTCTTGTAGACCTGGCTCAGGTAGCGCAGCACGACGCCCTCGCTGCGCTGGAGGCCGTAGCGGCGAATGAAGGTGCCAAAGCTCATGTAGTGCTCGAAGAGCTCGCGACCGATGGACTTGGGCTCGACCTCGGCGCCGCGCACCCAGGGGTGGGCCTGCTTGAACAGCTCGAAGGTGGAGTAGAGGAAGTCGGCGATGGGCTTCGGGTAGTGGACCTCCTGGATCCTCTCGATCCGCTCCTCGTAGTCGACGCCCTCGGCCTTGAGCTGGGCCAGCAAGTCGCCGCGCAACCGGTCGGTCTGCTGGCGCAGGATCACCATCGGGTTCTCGAGGATCGCCTCGACCACGCTCAGGACGTCGAGGGCGTACTCGGGCTCTTCGCGTTCGAGGACCGCAAGCACCTCGACCAGATAGAGGGCGAGCGTGTGGAAGAGCGAGAAATCCCATTGCAGGTCTTCGTTGGTCACCACCCAGCGATAGTCGGTGCGCGTGTCCTTGACCATCTTGATGACGCCGGCGCGATAGAGCGATCGCACCAGCTGCGCCGCCTCGGTGAAGAGCCGCTGCTTGGTGCCGTCGTCCTCGTGACAGCGCCGGATGAGCTGGCGCAGCGAGGTGAAGTTGTCCGCCAGGTTGTCGCGGTCGGCGTCCTGTTGGAGCAGCGACAGGACCATGCCGTGCGTGATGCGGAAGCGCGAGCGGAGGGTTTCCGGTGGCCGCTCGATGAGCCGCTCGAAGGTCTCTTCGTCCCAGTGCACGTAGCCACGAGGCGGCGGTTGCTTCTTGGTGTACTTACGCTTGCCCGCGGCGTCCGCCTTCTGCTTGGCGCGCAGATTGTCGATGACGTGCTCGGGGGCCTGGGCGACGACGCTGCCATGATCGTCGAACCCCTTGCGGCCGGCGCGGCCGGCGATCTGCTTGAACTCGCGCACCGACAGGATCTTGGTGCGGGTGCCGTCGTACTTGCACAGCTTGGTGAACAGCACCGTGCGGATCGGGATGTTGACGCCGAC
>JAGQSE010000188.1:0-2157 GCA_020439725.1 Acidobacteriota bacterium | reverse complement strand
TGGTGGACGCCGATGCCGAAGGTGAGGAAGCGGCGCATCTCCTTGCCGTAGGCGGTGTCGAAGCGGAATCCCTGGAGGGCGTCGAGGATCGCCTGCCGCTCCTCGCGGGTGCACGGATTGATGCTGATCAGGCTTTGGGCGAGCTCGGCGCACTCGCGCTGCGTGAAGTTGACGACGTAGATCGGTGCCCGGTGGTCCTTCAGGAGGTATTCGACGGTCTCGTGGAGCGGCGTCATCCGGTACTCGAAATCGAGGGGGACCGGGCGCTCGTCGGAACGCACCACGGCCACCGGGTGGCGGGTCTGCTCGGCGAGCTTCTCTTCGATGGGCGCGGTGTTGCCGAGGGTCGCCGACATCAGGAGGAAGCGCGTTCTCGGCAACGAGATCAGCGGCACCTGCCAGGCGACCCCCCGGTCGCGGTCCGAGTAGTAGTGGAACTCGTCCATGATGACGTAGGGCGCTTCGATGGCCTCGCCCTGGCGGAGCACCATGTTCGACAGCACCTCGGCGGTGCAGCAGACCACCAAGGCCCGCGAGTTGATGCTCGCGTCACCGGTGAGCATGGCGACGTTCTCGGCGCCCAGGTCGTCGCACAGCGAGAAGAACTTCTCGCTGGCCAGCGCCTTGATGGGGGAGGTGTAGAAGGAGCGTTTGCCTTCGCACAGCGCCTTGAAGTGCATCCCCAGGGCCACCAGCGACTTGCCCGAGCCGGTCGGCGTGTTGAGGATGACGTGCCGCCCCGCCATGATCTCGAGGAGCGCCTCCTCCTGGGCCGGGTAGAGCTCGAAGCCGATGTCGAAGACCCAGGAGAGGAAGAGATCGAGGATCCGGTCGGGATCCGAGCAGCCGCCCTCGGGCACTCGGTCGATGAGACGCGGTCGGGCCGAGCCGCCGCGGGGCGGGGTCGGGTCAGCGGAGCGAGGGCCGGTCGGCGAGGCCCCGACGGTCCCGGGGTTCGGTTCGGTCACGGCGGAACGGGTCCTTTCACGAGACGGGCGGGTGGGTTCCCGGATGCGCGGAGGCCGCGGCGGGGCGTCGCTATACTGTAGCGCATCGCTCCCCGCGCCGCGTCTTCCGTGCCGGCTCTGGCCTGCCTCTTGCAACGAATCGGTCCGAGAAATCGCGCGGCCCAAGCCGCTAGCTGCCGGAGTCGCGGACCCTGGGCATCGAGGCCCGGGTAGTCCGGTCAGGAGCAGCGCAGACCAAGGAGGAACAACATGAGACTCTTGAACCGTTTACACCTGCTTCTGCCCCTCGCCGTCCTGGCGACGGTGTTGCCGGCGTCCGCTGGCGAGGTCACCCGCATCCCGGCGGAACAGAGCGAGCTGCCGGCGGTGAAGTTTGCCCGCCTTGCCCCCGATGTGGTCAGGTCGGGCTTCGACAAGGCGACCTTCGCCATCCAGTATGACGACGGTGAGGCGGACAACGGCTACGGCGTCAACTCCGCGAGCGGGACCACGTTTTACGACATCGCGATGCGTTTCGATCTGCCCGAGACCAACCTCAAGGTCGACAGCGTCGAGGTCTGTTTCTCGCGCACCGGCAGCGACACCGCGCTCGACTTCGAGCTCACCTTCTGGCGCGCGGACGGTACCGGCGGCGCCCCCGGGACGTTGATCAGCGCCTTCAACGCCGTTGCGGAGAACGTCTCCCCCGACCTCGCGGGCAGCTACTACACCTATGACCTGTCTTCCTTCGACCTGGTGATGCCGTCGGACACCGTCTACGTCGGGGTCGGCTGGGATCCGTCGCAGGAAGTCGACTTCTTCGCTTGCTCCGACTACGACCGGTCGCCGGTGCAGCCCGCCTACTCGAGCGTCGACCAGGACGGCGAATGGAGCACTCCGCCGGCCGGCGACACCGATTACACCGCGATGATGTTCCGCGGCGTCTTCTCGAACGACTCGACACCCCCGACCGGGACCTGCACCCCCGACGCCACGACGCTGTGCTTGAACGACGGGCGCTTCCGGGTCGAGGCCACCTTCCTGACCCCTCAGGGCAGCTCGGGTAGCGGTCAGGCGGTCCAGCTCACCAACGACACCGGATACCTGTGGTTCTTCAATCCCAACAACGTCGAGATGG
The DNA here is from genome assembly GCA_020439725.1 of Acidobacteriota bacterium. Taxonomy (GTDB): domain Bacteria; phylum Acidobacteriota; class Thermoanaerobaculia; order Multivoradales; family JAHZIX01; genus JAGQSE01. Next base: position 72 of record JAGQSE010000188.1, on the reverse strand, counting down.
TGGTCAAGGTGCTCCGGGGTTGCGGCACCAACAACCGGTACTGGGTGTTCGCCGGCGGCTTGACCGACGTCC
>JAGQSE010000187.1:8668-13670 GCA_020439725.1 Acidobacteriota bacterium | reverse complement strand
CCGCCGAGCTGGTCGTAGATGCCGCCGCGGGCCATCCGGTCGAGGGTGGCGGCGAGCATCTCGCCGGCTTCCGGCGCCTCGTCCGCCATCTCGAGGAGGAGGTATAGGTTCGACGGCGTCGGGAACTTGGGCGCCGCGCCGAAGCCGCCCCACTCGGCGTCGAAACGCCCGGCCAGCGCGGCGAGGGAACGCCGGGCGACTTCGGGCCCCGGCACGTGGCCGAGGGGAGCCCGTTGCTCCTCGAGATAGGTGCGCATGTGCGCCGTCACCTGGTCCGCGGCCAGCTCCACCTGGTCCCGCCGCGCCCGCCAGGCGTCGGCCACCGAGCGCAACACCGTGGCAAACCCCGGCCGGCCGTGGCGATCGCTCGGTGGGAAGTAGGTCCCGGCGTAGAAGGGCTCGAGCTCGGGGGTCAGGAAGACCGAGTTGGGCCACCCGCCTTGACCGGTGAGCACCTGGGTCGCCGCCATGTAGACCTCGTCGAGGTCCGGCCGCTCTTCGCGATCGACCTTGATGCTGACGAAGTGCTCGTTCATGAGCTCCGCAACGGCGGGGTCGGTGAAGGACTCGCGCTCCATGACGTGGCACCAATAGCAGGTCGAGTAGCCCACCGACAGGAAGATCGGCTTGTCTTCGCGCCGCGCCTTGGCCAGCGCCTCCTCGCCCCACGGGTACCAGTCGACGGGGTTGTCCTTGTGCAGCAGCAGGTAGGGGCTCGACTCGGCGGCGAGATGGTTGGGCGAGGTCGACTTCGGATCGTGCATGGCACTCCCTGGCCCGGGTGCGGACCCTGTGCTGGCTGGCTCGGTGACGGCCGGTGGAGACTCGGACGAGGAGACGGCGGAGCTGCAGCCGGCGACCGCCGGGCCGACGACGGCGGTCGCCAGGATCACCGCCAGCACCGCACCGCACGACCGGCCGGTCCTGGGACGGCGGACGGTCGGCGGCTGGTGGTGACGGCGCATGGGCGGCCCGCAGCATAGCAGCGGGCCTCTCGGCAACGCGGTGGTCGTCAGCCGAGCAGCGAGGCGATGGCGTCGAGCCCGGCCTCGAGCTCGGCGGTCGAGCCGCCAAAGCCCAGGCGGGCGTGCTCGGGGAAGCCGAAACAGCTGCCGGGGACGAGGAGGACCCGCTTCTCCTGCGCCAGGCGGTGGCAGAAGGCCTCGACGTCGAGGCCGTTCTTGAACCGCGGGAAGCCGGTGACGCCGCCGGCCGGCAGGGCCCACTCGATGAAATCCGAGTGCGCGCGGATCCAGCCGTCGAGGAGCGCGCGGTTGCCCCGCGCCTGTTCGAGCCGCTTGCCCACCAGCACGTCGCCGGCCTCGAGGGCCTTCTGGAAGATCAGCTCGACCAGCGGCGACAGGTGGAGCAGGGTGTAGTCGCGCAGCCGGACGAACTTCTCGAGCACCTCGGGCGCGGCGATACACCAGCCGACCCGCAGACCGGGAAGACCGTAGGCCTTCGAGAAGGTGCCCATGGACAACGCCCGCTCGTAGACCAACGGCGGCTCGGGAAGCATCGGCGTGTCGTAGACCAGCTCGGAGAAGGCGCCGTCCCACACCAGGTAGGCGCCCACCTGGTCGCAGCGGCGGATCAGCTCCGCCTGCTCGTCGGCGGCGATGGTGGCGCCGGTGGGGTTGTGGGGGAAGTTGACCACCACCATCTTGGTGTCCGGTGTCAGCAGGTCGTCGAGGTCCTCCATGCGCGGCTGGAAACCGTCCTCCCAGCGCATCGGCCAGCGCTTGAGCCGGCAGCCGAGAGCTTCCGCCACGGCGTAGAGCTGCTGGTAGAAGGGATCGAGGACCAGCACCTCGTCGCCGGCCTCGAGGAGCCCGGCGTTGATCAGGAAATTGGCCTCCGTCGAGCCATGGGTGACCATCACCCGCGACACGTCGCCGCCGGCGAAGCGGTCCGCCAACGCCTGCCGCGCCGCGTCGCCGCCGAGGGTCATGCTGTCGTGGAAGACCACCGCGTCGAGGTCCTCGCGCCGCAGCCCGGTGAGCTCGTAGAGGTCGGTCATCGAGTAGTTCTCGACCCCGCTCGAGCCGATGTCGTAGTCGGTCTCGAAGTAGTAGTCACGCATCCACTCTTCGAGAAGGGCTTTCTTGAACTTCATCGCGGACCTTTCTTGGCTACACCGGACCTTGTCTCGGCAGACGGAAAGCCGACCCGGCGGCCGCGGAGGATCGCCTCCGCGAGCCGTGGGCCGGCTGGGAAAACGCGGTCAAACCGCGGCGGTAACGTACTCGGTCTCGCGCACCGGCTTGTCGTAGACCAGCTGGCCGTAGTCGAGCTTGATGATGCGATCTCCCAGGTGGTAGTAGGCGTCGTCGTGGCTGATCGCCAGCACCAGCTTGCCGCGGGCCTTGAGGGCCGGCAGCAGGTGATAGTAGAAGACGCGTTTGAACTCCGGGTCCTGGTCGGCCGCCCACTCGTCGAAGAGGAAGATCGGCGAGTCTTCCAGATAGGCGGTGAGGAGCGCCAGGCGCTTCCTCTGGCCCTGGGACAGGTCGAGGGTCGACAGGCGACCGTTCTCGATCCGCACCTTGTGCTTCAGGCGCAGCTCCTCGAGATAGATCCTGGCCTGCTCGTCGGCCTCGGATTGCCCCAGCCCCAGCAACGTTTCGAACAGGAAGAAGTCCGAGAAGACCGCGGCGAACTGCTCGCGATACTGGCTGCGGTTGCTGTCGTCGACCAACGTCCCGTCGAGCAGGACCTCGCCCTGGTCCGGTTGGTAGAGACCGAGGAGCACCTTCGCCAGCGTCGTCTTGCCGCTGCCGTTGCCACCGACGATGAACACCAGCTCGCCGGGCTTGAAGGTCAGGTCGAGGGGACCGAGGGTGAAGTGCTCGTCGGCGCTCTCGTGGCGGTAGGTGTGCGCGATGCCGCGGGCCTCGAGCCGGCGCCAGTTGGGATCGGCGTCCCCGGTGCCGTCGACCTCGTGGACGTCCTTTGAGAGAGAGATCCCCAGGCGCTCGATCTTGCGCACCGCGACGTCGGCGTCGGTCAACGCCGGGAAGTCGTTGAGCACCATCTGGAGCGGCGTCAGCATGTACAAGAGCACCAGCACGTAGCTGCCCAAGACGTGGATGGTCAGCCCGTCGAGCTGGGTCGGGAGGAAGAAGAGGATGATCCCGAGGAGGACGAAGAACAACGCGTTGCCCCAGCTGCCGGCGGCGATGAAGATCTTCGAGGCCTTGATCTCGAGCTGGCGCTGCCGAGCGGCGGTCTTGCTCACCGAGTCGATGAAGGCGAAGCGACGGCTGCGCCGCATCTTGAGCTCCTTGGTCCCCTGGGTCGCCCCGCGGAACCGCTCGAAGAGCTCGTCCTCCATCTCACGCGCCAGCTCCTGGACGCGGATTCCCGCCATCAAGGGCAGCTGATAGGTGACGATGCCGATGGCCATGAAGACCAGGACCACCAGCAGCACCTGCCAGGACAGCCACCCCATGTAAATCAAACAGCCCAAGACCACCGAGGCGTTGATGAAGAACTGCGGCATATTGGACAACGCGTCGGTGACCCGGCCGATGTCCTCGGTCAGGGCGACCATCAGCCGGGCCGGTCCCTGGTCCTCGAGGCGCCGTAGCGGAGCTCCGAGGATCCTCCGGGTCAGGTCGACGCGCAGCTCGAAGGTCGCGCGCTGCCCGAGCTCGATGAGCGTGTAGGAAGCCACGTACCTCGCCACCATGACCATCGGCAGCAGCACGCAAAAAGCGATCACCAGCTTGGTTCCGGTCAGGATCTGGTCGCCATACAGGTACTCGTTGATGAGAAAGAGCAGCGAGGTGCTCAACAGACCGCTCACCACACCCGACACGATGACCGCGACGAAGATCCCGCGCCGGGAGTAGTTCTTGACGACATGGAATAGCTGCATGACGGATCACTCCTCGTTGGATTCGGACGAGCCCAGCTCGGACAGAACTGAGCCCAAGATTCTCGCTAGATCCTCGACATGGTCCGGCGCCAGCATGTCGAAGTGATTTCCGGGGACGCGAACGACCCGCAGGTTCCGCTTGGCGACCTTGCGCCAACCCAGGTCGTTCTCGACCCAGCTGTCCCAGAACCTAGCCCGTAGCGCCGCGGCGCGGGCGTGGAGACGTCGCACCAGGAGATCCCACCAGGTGAACTCGGTGGTCTCCTTGGGCATGGGGATGGCTTCCTTGGCCTTGAACAACACGACGCGGCCCGCGAAGGCTCCGGGCTCGTACTCGGGCATGGCGAAGAAGTTCATCTTGAAGATCTCGAAGAACCGCCGCAGCTGACGCGCCTCGATCTCCAGCGGGAAGTCCCCCGAAGCCTGAGCCTTGGTCAGGATCTGCGCCAGCCGGTCGTTGACCGAGAGCAGAGACTCGTCGCCATCGGCGACCTCGATGTCGAGCGGCAAACCGAAGTTCTGCGCGAAGGTCTCGAGCAGGTATTCCTCGTTGCGCGCGCCCAGGCGATCGAAGAGCGTGGGGACCTTGCTGTCGATGAGCACCACCGGGGCCACCTCGCGCCCGAGGGCCTCGAGCTGCCGCGCCGCCTCGTAAGCCAGGGTGCCGCCGAAGGACCATCCGCCGAGGTGGTAGGGCCCTTCCGGCTGATGCGCCAGGATCTCCTTGACGTAGTGGGCCACCATGTCCTCGATGCGGTTGAAGGGTGCGACGCCGCCGTCGAGACCCTGCGACTGGAGACCGTAGTGCGGGCGCCCGTCGGCCATCTGCTCCACCAGGCGACGATAGAAGAAGACGGTGCCGCTGACCGGATGGAACCAGTACATGGGCAGCCCCTCGCCCTCGGCGCGGATCGGCACCAGCGAGGCGTACAGCTCGTCGTCGCGCTGGCCGTCGATCATCGCCGCCAGACGCTCGATGGTTGGGGCCTTGAACAGAGCCGCCACGGGCAAGCGCTGTCCCGTCGCCTGCTCGATGTTGTTGAGCAGGCGGACCCCGAGCAGCGAATGGCCGCCGAGATCGAAGAAGCTGGTCCGGACACCCACCGGGGAGACGTCGAGCAA
>JAGQSE010000187.1:4362-8542 GCA_020439725.1 Acidobacteriota bacterium | reverse complement strand
GTACGCGGCATCTCCGGCAGGACCAGGATGTGCGACGGCACCATGTAGGCCGGCAAGGCGGTTTCGAGGTGCTGGCGGATGGCCGCCACCCGATCCGTTTCCCGGCCGTCCTCGGCGGTCTCACCGAGGGAGGCATCCACCGCTCCCGGATCGAGGACGACGTAGGCCACCAACCGGAGATCGCCGGTGGACGGCGCCCAAGTCGTGACCACGACCTCGCGGACGCCCGCGGAGGCGCCGATCGCCGACTCGACCTCGCCGAGCTCGATGCGGAAGCCCCGGACCTTCACCTGGTGGTCGATGCGACCGAGGAAGTCGAGCTCGCCGTCGTTCCGGCGGCGGACCAGGTCACCGGTGCGGTACCGCCGCGCTCCCGGTGCTCCCTCCGGGTCCGGAAGCCACTTCTCCGCCGTCAGCCGGGCCCTGCCCAGGTAGCCTCGAGCCAGGCCCTCGCCGCCCAGCAACAGCTCACCGGCGACCCCGATGGGGACCGGTCGATGGCGCCGGTCGACGACATAGGCGGTGGTGCCGACGATGGGCCGGCCGATCGCCGGCGCGTCGGTCCCGCCCCGCTCGATCCGCGCCCAGGTCGAATAGGTCGTGTCCTCCGACGGACCGTAGAGGTTGAAGACGCGCTCGACCGCGGTCGTCCGATAGATCTGCTCGACCAGCTCGCGCGACAGCGCCTCGCCGGCCAGGTTGACGGTGCGCACCGAAGCCGGCACCGCGCCGCCGTGGACCAGCTCCGCCATGGCCGACGGCACCGTGTTGATCAGCCGGACCTCGGCCTCCTGTCGGTCCGGGTCGGCCAGCGCGAGGGCGTTGGCCTCGAGGACGACGGTGCCGCCCCGGGTCAAGGGCAGGAAGATCTCGAACACCGAGAGATCGAAGCACACCGACGTCGCCGCCAGCACCCCCGCCAGATCCTCGCTGCCGTAGTGCTCGTCGGCCCACTCGAGCAGGGCCAGCGCGCTGCGGTGCTCGATGGCGACGCCCTTGGGCCGGCCGGTCGAGCCCGAGGTGTAGATGACATAGGCCAGGTCACCGGCATCCGGACCGCTGCCGGAAGGCACGGAGGCTGCCGCGACCTCGACCTCCGGCTCTTCGCCGTCGAGACGCAGGATCCGGCGAGCGGCCGAGGCCGAAGCGCCCTCCTCGGGCCCATCGGGAAGATCCTCGAGCAGATCGTCGAGCAGATCACCGCGGGTGATCGCCACCGGCGCCGCTGAATCCTCGAGCATGAAGCGGCGGCGCTCCGCCGGGTAGCCCGGGTCCACCGGCACGTAGGCGCCTCCGGCTTCGAGCACCGCCAGGAGCGCCATCGGCAGCTCGGCGCTGCGCTCGAGACACACGACCACCGGCACCTCGCGCCCGACGCCCAGGCGGCGCAGGCGCTCGGCCAGGCTCCGGCTGCGGTCGGCGAGCTCCCGGTAGCTCCACCGGACGCCACCGGCGACCAGGGCCGGTGCCTCCGGCGTCGCCCGCACCTGGGCGGCGAAAGCCTCGTGGAGAGAGCGCGCCGCGGGCCGGGCCGAGCCGGTCTCGTTCCACTCCGCCAGCTGCCGCCGCTCGGAGGTCGAGAGGAGCTCCACGTCGCGGTACGACAGCTCCGGCCGGTCGAGCCAGCGCCGAGCCAGCAGCTCGAGGTGTCGGGCCATGCGGGCGATGGTCGAGGCGTCGAAGAGATCGCGGCTGAACTCGAGGTCGCCGGACAGGTCGTCGCCCACCTCCTGGAGTCCCAGCGTCAGGTCGAACTTGGCCATCGTCTCGCCGACGGCGCCGCGGTCCGCCTCCTCGGCGGTGAACGCGTCGAGACGCAGCTCGGTGAGCTCGACCGGCTCCTGGGGCGTGTTCTGGTAGACGAACATCACCTGGAACAGCGGCGTGAAGGCCATGCTGCGTTCGGGGCGGAGCTCTTCGACCAATTTCTCGAAGGGCACTCCCTGGTGCGCGTAGGCCTCGAGGGAGACGTCGCGCACCCGGTGCAGGAGCTGTTCGAGGCTCGGACCGTCGGCGAGGTCGGTCCGCAGCACCAGGCTGTTGACGAAGAAGCCGATCAGCGACTCGGTCTCGGTGTGGGTACGGCCGGCCACCGGCGAGCCCACCAGGATGTCCTCCTGTCCCGAATAGCGCGCCAGCAACGCCTGGAAGAGAGCCAGCATGGTCATGAAGACCGTGACTCCGCTCTCGCGGCTCCGGGCCCGCAGCCGCGCCACCAGCTCCGCGTCGAAGGCGATGTCGAGGGTTCCGCCGGCGATTCCCCGCACCGGTGGGCGCGGACGATCGGTCGGCAGCTCCAGGACCGGCGGCGCCCCCGCCAGCTGCCGGCGCCAGAACGCCAGCTCGGATTCGAGGACCTCCCCGGCAAGCCAGTTCCGCTGCCAGACGGCGTAGTCACCGTACTGGATCGGCAGCGGCTCGAGCTCGGCGTCCCGACCCGCGCTCGCGGCCTCGTAGAGCTCGCCGATCTCCCCCATCAACACCGTCAACGACCAGCCGTCGCTGACGATGTGATGCATGTTGGCGATCACCACGTGGAGCTCCGGTGCCAGGCGCACCAGGCTCACCCGCATCACCGGACCGCGGTTGAGATCGAAGGGACGGACCGCGTCCTCGCCCACCAGACGGCCGGCCTCGTGCTTCGCGGCTACAGCCCCCAGACCGCTGAGGTCGACCAGGGGCAGCGCCCACCGCGTCGGCGGATGGATCACCTGGACCGGTTGCTCGTCGACGGTCGAGAAGGTCGTGCGCAGGGCCTCGTGCCGCTCGATCACCCCGGCGATCGAGCGGCGCAGCAGGGCCGGGCTCAGGGGCCCTTCGACCCGCACCGGCATCGGCATGTTGTAGACCGGGTTTTCCGGCTGCATCTGCTCGATGAACCACAGCCGCTGTTGGGCGAAGGAGAGCGGCAGGTAGGTGCTCGCCGGCATCGCGCCGCCCCGCAGGCTCAACGGCGTCTCGGAGCGCAGCTCGGCCCGCGGCGCGGTCACCAGCGGCGGCGCCTGGAGCGCCGTGCCGCTGGCCTTGGCACCCATCACCGCCCGCGCCAGCTCGGCCACCGACGGCCCTTCGAAGAGAGCCCGCAGCGGCAGCTCCACCTGGAAGGCGTCGCGCAAGCGCGCGATCACCTGGGTGGCCAGGAGGGAGTGCCCACCGAGTGCGAAGAAGTCGTCGTCGAGACCGACCCGTGACACGGTCAGGACGTCGCCCCAGATCTCCGCGATGAGGGTCTCCGTCAAGGTCGTGGGCGGCCGGTATGGCGCGCTGACGGCGGCGCCGGCCCAGTCGGGATCGGGCAGGGCGCCGCGGTCGACCTTGCCGTTGGCGTTGAGCGGCAGCTCCTCGAGGACCACGAAGGCCGCGGGCACCATGTAGTCCGGGAGCGCCTCGAGGAGCGCCTGGCGCAGCAGCGCCGGTTCGGGCTGGAGGCGCACGCCCGCCGGGTCGGCGGCGGGCACCACGTAGGCGACCAGCCGCTTGCTCGACACGGCGGCGTCCGTGGCCGCCACGACCACTGCGCGTTGCACCTCGGGCAGCGCGGTGAGCGCCGTTTCGACCTCTCCCAGCTCGATGCGGAAGCCGCGGACCTTGACCTGGAAGTCACCACGGCCGACGAAGTCGAGAGCTCCATCGGTGCGCCACCGCACCTGGTCGCCGGTGCGATAGAGCCGCTCGCCACCGGTCTCGGCCCACGGCGACGGCACGAAGCGCTCGGCGGTCAAGGCCGGCCGACCGAGGTATCCCCGTGCCAGACCGTCGCCGCCCAGGACGAGCTCGCCGACCACGCCGACCGGAACCGGTCGGAAGCGGCCGTCGACGACCCACAGACTGCTGTTGGTGATGGTCCTGCCGATGGGCACCGGATCGACGGCCTGGGACGCGGCGACCATCGGGTGATGGGTGCTGAAGGTGGTGTTCTCGGTCGGACCATAGACGTTGCTCATGACCGGTCCGTCGCGCAGCTCGAGGACCCGCCGCACGCGTGCCGGTGACAGCACCTCGCCACCGGAGAGCACGTGACGCAGCGGGCGGAGGGCTTCCGGCAGCTCGTCGACCACCAGATGGAACAGGCCCGCGGTGATGAACGCGGTGGTGACCCCGTGCTCCGCGACGGTCTGCGCGATCGCCTCCGGCGTCGACCGGCCGGGGGGCAGCAGAACGACCCGGCCGCCGGTGAGCA
>JAGQSE010000187.1:0-4277 GCA_020439725.1 Acidobacteriota bacterium | reverse complement strand
TTGGTGCCGAGCACCAACCGCGCCACCGCCCGATGCGGTACCGCGACACCCTTCGGCCGGCCGGTGGAACCGGAGGTGTAGGCGACGTAGGCCAGATCCGAGCCGTCGAGGCGGAGAGGTTCCGACGATCCGTGGCCGGTGGCCTCCGGCGGTGCCGCCGATACCGCCTCGGCCCTCTCGAGGAAGACCACGGACAGCCCGTCGCTCGGCAGCCGGTCGACGAGGTGACGCTCCGCCACCAGAACCTTCGCGGCGCTGTCCTCGATCATGAAGCGGAGGCGCTCCTGGGGATACTCCGGTGCCAGCGGGACGTAGAAACCGCCGGCCTCGAGGATGGCGAGGAGCGCCACGACCAGACGCGGCGAGCGCTCGGCGGCCAGCGCCACGGCGTCGCCGCGCCGCACCCCCAGGTCGCAGAGGCCGCGGGCCAGCGCCCGGGCCTCGCGGGCCAGATCGGCGTAGGTCAGGGTCTCACCGTCGTCGGCGGCCACGATGGCGACGGCCTCCGGAGTGCGCGCCACCTGCAGCGCGAGGAGCTCCGGGATCGACGCCCCACGCGGGTAGGCCCGGCGCGCCGAGGTCCACTCGACGGTCAACTGGTGGCGCTCGGCGCCGTCCAGCAGGGCCAGGTCGGAGACGCGGCCATCGGGGCTCTCGACCGCCGAGGCCACCAGCTGCACCAGATGGCGGGTCAAGCGCCTCGCGGTGGTCGGATCGAAGAGCTCCGCGGCGTACTCGAGGGTCCCCTCGAAGGTCTCGTCGCTCTCCTCCATCGCCAGGTGGAGGTCGAACTTGGCCACGCTCTCGTCACCGTCCACCGGGCTCAGCCGGAGGCCCTCGACGTCGAGCTCGCCGCCACGCGCGTTGTGCAACCCGAACATCACCTGGAAGAGCGGTGTGTGGTTGAGGCTGCGATCCGGCTGCAGCTCTTCGACCAGACGCTCGAAGGGCAGCTCCTGGTGGCGCTGCGCCTCGAGGGCATGGTCACGGACCTGTACCAGCAGCTCGGCGAAGCTCGTCTCGGCCTCGAGCTGCGTGCGCAGGACCAGCGTGTTGACGAAGAAGCCGATGAGGTTCTCCACCTCGAGGCGATTGCGTCCCGCCACCGGCGTGCCGACGCTGACGTCGTTCTGTCCGGACCAGCGAGCCAGGACGGCCTGGAACGCCGCCAGCAGCGCCATGAAGGGGGTCACCCGCTGCTCGCGGCACAGCGCCCGCAGCCGTTCGGACAGGTCCGCCGGCAGCTCCACCGCCACCGACGCGCCGAGCATCCTCGGTTCCTCCGGCCGCGGCCGGTCGAAGGGCAGCTCGAGCACCGGCGGCGCCCCCGCGAGACGCTGCCGCCAGTAGCCCAGCTCCGCCTCGAGCACCTCGCCGGCGAGCCAGCCCCGCTGCCAGGCGGCGAAGTCGGCGTACTGCACCGGCAGCTCTCGCAGGTCTTCGAGGGGCGCCGTGGCGCCGGTCGAGTGATGGCCGTAGAGCAGCGAGACCTCGCGCACCAGGAGCCCCATGGACCAGCCGTCGCTGGCGATGTGGTGCATCGAGAACAGGACCAGGTGATCCTCCGCTCCCAGCCGGAGCGCGGCACACCGCAGCAGCCGGCCGCTGTCGAGGGCGAAGGGACGCATCGCGTCGCGGCCCACCAGCTCGCGGCCCAGCCGGTCCCGGTCCTCCTGGCGGAGGGAGGCGAGGTCGATGACCGGCACCGTCAGGGGTACGGCCGCCTCGACCACCTGCCCGGGCTGGCCGCCGGCCGCCAGGAAGCGGGTGCGCAAGGCCTCGTGCCGCGCGACGACGTCGGAGAGCGCCCCCTCGAGAGCGCGGATGCTCAGGGGACCTTCGGCGCGCATCGGCATCGGCATGTTGTAGGCCGGGGACTCGGGATCCAGCTGATCGAGGAACCAGAGCCGTTGCTGGGCGAAGGACAGCGGGATCTGGCGATCCCGCGGCGCGGGCACCAGCGGCGGCGGCACCAGGCCCGAGGCCTCGGCGGCGAGGTCATCGACGGCCCGGGCGAGGGCCTCGACGGTGGGGCCCTCGAACAGCTCGCGCAGCGGCACCTCGACACCCAGCGCGGAGCGCAGGCGCGACATCACCTGGGTGGCCAGCAGCGAGTGACCGCCGAGCTCGAAGAAGTCGCTGCTGAGACCGACCCGCGGCAGCTCGAGGACCTCGGCCCAGATCTCGGCGACCAGGGACTCGGTCTGGCTGCGCGGCGGCAGGAAAGCTCCGGGCCGGCCGACGGCGGCATCCTCGGGAGCCGGCAGCGCCCCGCGGTCGACCTTGCCATTGGCGTTGAGGGGCAGCTCATCGAGGACCACGAAGGCGGCGGGCACCATGTAGTCGGGCAGCATCTCGGTCAACGCCTGGCGGAGAGCGGCCGGCGATGGATCCGCCGCCCCTTCCGCCGCCACCACGTAGGCCACCAGGCGCTGATCGCCGGCGGTCTTGCCGAGGCGGCTGATGACCACGGCCCGCTGCACCGCCGGCAGGGCGGTCAGCGCCGACTCGACCTCGCCGAGCTCGATCCGGAAGCCTCGCACCTTGACCTGGAAGTCGCGGCGGCCGAGGAACTCGAGGCTGCTGTCGGGGCGCCAGCGCGCCAGGTCGCCGGTGCGGTAGAGCCGTTCGCCCGCCGGGCCCGTGGGATCCGGCACGAACCGCTCCGCCGTCAGCCCCGGACGCCCGAGATAGCCCGTGGCCAGGCCGTCGCCGCCGGCGAAGAGCTCGCCGGCGACGCCGATCGCGACGGGGCGACGGCCCGCGTCCAGCAGATGGACCCGCGTGTTCGACACCGGCCGGCCGACGGGCACCGTCTCCCCCACCTGCTCCTGGCGCTCCATGCTCCAGCAGGCGGTGAAGGTGGTGTTCTCGGTGGGACCGTAGCCGTTGATCAAGCGCGGCCCACCGTCGAGGGCCAGCACCTTTCGCACCCGGTCCGGGGACAACACGTCGCCGCCGGCGAGGAGCTGGCGCAACGGGCGCAGGTCGTCGAGGGCCTCGTCGACCATCAGGTGGAACAGGCCGGCGGTGAGCCACAGGGTGGTCACGCCGTGCTCGGCGACGACCTCGGCGATGCGCCGCGGCGACGGCGGCTCCTGCGGCATCAGGACCAGGGTCCCGCCGTTGAGCAGCGGCCCCCAGATCTCGAGCGTGGCGGCGTCGAAGGACACCGGTGCGAGCTGCAGGAAGACCTGGTCGGGACCGAGGTCCGCGTAGTTGGCGCCGCGCACCAGGCGAACCACCGCCCGGTGGGGTACCGCGACCCCCTTGGGCCGGCCGGTAGAGCCCGAGGTGTAGGCGACATAGGCCAGGTCTTCGGCGCACGGGGCACCCGGCACGCCGGCCGGCGCCGGTACGGCCGCGGCCTCGGCGTCGTCGAGCCGCAGGATCGCCGGCGTCAGCGCCGGCAACCGGTCCGCCGTCGCGATGTCAGCCAAGAGCAACCGGGCGCCGGCGTCCTCGACCATGAAGCGCAGCCGCTCGACCGGATAATCGGGTGCCAGGGGCAGATAGAAGGCACCGACCTCGAGGATCGCCAGCAGGGCCTCGATCAGGTGCGGTGAACGCTCCGCACACACCGCCACGGCCTCGCCGGGGCCTACGCCCAGCGCCCGCAGTCGTCCGGCGAGAGCGCCGGCGCGGCTCGCCAGGTCGCCGTAGCTCCACGTCTCGTAGTCGGCGGCGGAGACCAGCGCGACGGCCTCGGGGGTCTTCGCCGCCTGCTCCGCGAAGAGCTCGACGATGGTCGCCTCCCGCGGGTAGGGCACGACCGCCTGGCCCCATTCGGTGGTCAGCTGGTGACGCTCGGCGGGACGCATCGACGGCAGGTCCCAGGGGTTGGTGGCCGGGGCGGCCACCGCCGCCTCGAGAAGCACCTCGAGGTGATCGAGGAAGCGCTCCATGGTCGTGCCGTCCCACAGCCGCGCCAGGTATTGGACGCCGAGCTCGATCTGCTCCGGGTTGTCGATCACCTGGATGGTCAGCTCGAACTTGGCGCTCGCGACCTCCGTGTCGAGGGGCTCGATGACCAGCCCTTCGACCGCGGCGTCGTCCGCCCGCCGCGCGTCCTCCACCGTGAACATGACCTGGAAGAGCGGCGAGTGCTCGAGGTGGCGCTCGGGCTCGAGCTCCTCGACCAGCTTCTCGAAGGGCACGTCCTGGTGCGCCTGGGCGTCGAGGGCCGTGCTCCGGACCTGCTCGAGGAGCGCCGTGAAGGTCGGCGCCGCGGCGAGGTCCGCGGGCAGCACCAGCGTGTTGACGAAGAAGCCGATCAG
>JAGQSE010000186.1 GCA_020439725.1 Acidobacteriota bacterium | reverse complement strand
CCGATGTCCTCGGCGACGATGCTGTCGCGGGCGTTGACCGCGTCGCGCTTGAGCTCCACCGACTCCTCGAGGCTCTGGCGGAAGCCGGTGACCTCGATGACGTCCATGAACTCGGCCTCTCCGGGGGTGTCTGCTTCGCTGCCGGCCTCGTCCTCGGTACTCGCGGTGTCGTCGCTCTGGGCCTGGGCGGACTCGTCCGCTTTCTGCTCCGTCTGGGACGGATCAGGCTCCTGCGCCAGCGCCGGCTGTAGGGCGAGCAGGGCGACGAGGAGGCCGGCGATGACGGCGCTGGCCAGGGAAAGGCAGCGCGGTCGGCGTTCGTGGACAGTTGACAGTGTTTGCATTCTTTTCCACCTTTCGCTGGAAACGGTCCGGATTTCGAGGCCGGTCACATGGACACGGTGCCCCCCGGAGTGGCGGGAGGCTTGAGTTCTGTTGCCTACGGTGGCAGGGCTGTGTGCAGGACTGTAGCAGATCGATACGAATTTTGCGCCACCGGTGGCAGACTTTTTCGTGACGCCCCTTCCGGGAACCCAGGGAAGGCAAGTAAGATGTTTGTTTCTATGAGTTTGCCTCGCAGTGATGGGATGTATCGGTGGCTGTGTCATCGGTGGAGCACTGGGCGACACAGTGGAGCGGCGGTGGCTCCGCAGGCCTGCTGGACGGTCGGAAGGAGGGATTCCGCCTCGGTACGTGGCAAGATCGCCCACAAGTGGGCCCAGAATGGGCACTTTGCCTGCCCTCGAGGTTGTGCCACCGGTAGCCAGAAGGCTGCGCTTTCTGCTAGTGTCGCCGCCGTGACACACCCACAGCTCGTCTCTCGCCGGCCCGGCGCCGCCGTGGCCTTCCTCTCCGCGGTCTGCCTGGCTTGGGCCGGCGGGGTGCCCGCCTCGGCCCAGGATCCGGACCCCGGTCGGGTGGACTGGTCCCTGGTGGAGACCATCGTCTCGCGCATCGAGACGCCACGGATTCCCGATCGGGACTACCCCGTGGTCGACTTCGGCGGCGTCGCCGACGGCGCTCGAGACACCCGTCCGGCGATCCTCGCGGCCATCGCCCGGGCGTCGGCCGACGGTGGCGGCCGGGTGGTGCTGTCGCCGGGGGTGTGGCTCAGCCGCGGCCCGATCCACCTGGCCAGCCATATCGAGCTGCACCTCGAGCCCGGGTCTCACCTCCTCTTCTCGCCCGACGCGGCGGACTACCTGCCGGTGGTCGAGACCCGCTGGGAAGGGACCCGGGTGCTCAGCTACTCGCCGCTCATCTACGCCCACGACGTCGAAGACGTGGCCATCACCGGTCCCGGGACCATCGACGGCAACGCCCAGAGCAAGTTTCATCCCTGGCATCCGCTGGCGGATCCGGACATGCAGCGTCTGCGACGCATGGGGTTCTCCGGTGTGCCTCTCGAGGAACGCGTCTTCGCCGAGGGCACGCACCTGAGGCCGCCCCTCATCCAGCTCCTGCGCGCGCGGCGGGTCCTCCTCGACGGCTATACCGCCGTCAACTCGCCCTTCTGGGTCAATCACCTGGTCTACTGCCAGGACGTCACGGTCCGGAATCTTCGCGTCGAGAGCCATTTCCCCAACAACGACGGTGTCGACGTCGACTCGAGCCGCTACGTGCTGGTGGAAGACTCGACCTTCCGCACCGGTGACGACGCGGTGGTGGTCAAATCGGGCCGGGACCTCGACGGCCGGACGGTGGCCAAGCCCAGCGAATACGTGGTGGTGCGGGGCAACGACATGGGGGGCGAGGACGGGATCGCGCTGGGCAGCGAGATGTCCGGTGGCATCCGCTACGTCTTCTTCACCGACAACGTGTTGCGTTCGGGCTCCTCGGCCATCCGCTTCAAGGCCAACCTCGACCGCGGCGGGACCGTCGAGCACATCGGCGTCCGGCGCTTCGAGGTGGGCTCCTTCAACCGTCTCTTCTGGTTCCAGCTCGACTACCCTGGAGAGCTGGGGGGCAACTTCCCGTCGACCTATCGTGACCTCGAGTTCGAAGACTTCCGGGTGGGTGACGTGGGCACGCTCTTCGAGGCCCACGCTCCAGCCCAGGCACCCCTCGTCGACGTCGTGCTCCGCAACGTCGCGGTCGCTTCGGCGGAGACGACGGTGATCCTCGAGAACGTCGAGGGTCTCGTCTTCGACGACGTGACGGTGGCCGGTGAGCCCGTGACCCTGACCACGGAGCCCGACGCCGGCGCCGGGGCGGCAACGGCCCAGTCCCAACCTTGAAAGACGCCCTACGGAAAGCAGGTCCGACCATGGACATTCGTCATCTCGCCGATCCCACCCGCGTCACCCGCATGACCACCGAAGAGGTCCGCGACACCTTTCTCGTCGACGACCTCTTCGCCGTGGACGCGATCTCGATGCTCTATTGCGATGCGGATCGCGCGATCCTCGGTTCGGCGGTTCCCGCGACCAAGCCCCTGACCCTCGAGTCGGCCCCCGAGCTTCGTGCCGACACCTTCTGCGAGCGCCGCGAGCTCGGCATCCTCAACATCGGTGGCCCCGGCACGATCACGGTCGACGGCAAGGACTACCCGATGGCGCCCCGCGACGGGCTCTACGTCGGCCGGGGGAGCCGCTCGATCACCTTCGCCAGCACACCCGCCGCCGGGGGGGACGAGGTGCCGGCGCGGTACTACCTGTTGAGCTTCCCGGCGCACGCGGCCTATCCCACGGCCCACGTCCGGCCCGGCGATACCGAGCCCTTGCGCCTCGGCACCCCGGAAGAGGCCAACCAGCGGACGCTCTACAAGCTCATCCATCCGGCGGGTGTCCGGAGCTGTCAGCTGGTCATGGGTTTCACCGTCCTCGAGCCAGGGAGCGTGTGGAACACCATGCCGCCGCACACCCACGACCGGCGCATGGAGGTCTATCTCTACTTCGACCTGCCCGAAAACGGCCGCGTCTTCCACTTCATGGGTCGTCCCGACGCCACACGGCACCTGGTGGTGGCGGAGGGACAGGCGGTGATCTCGCCCAGCTGGTCGATCCACTGCGGCGCCGGCACCGGCGCCTACAGTTTCTGCTGGGGGATGGGTGGGGAGAACCAGGCCTTCGACGACATGGACCACCTGACCCTGGGCGACCTACAGTGAGTCGGCCGAGGATCCTCGACCGCTTCAGCCTCGACGGCAAGGCCGCCATCGTCACCGGCGCCAGCCGCGGTCTCGGCCAGGGCATCGCGGTGGGGCTCGCCGAGGCCGGCGCGGACGTGGCGCTGGTCCACCATTCGGATGCGTCGGAGACGAAGGCGCGGATCGAAGCCCTGGGCCGCCGCTGTCTCGACCTCCGTGCGGACCTGGCGGACCGCAGCTCGGTGCCGATGATCGTCGAGAAGACGGTGGAAGTCTTGGGCGGCATCGACATCCTGGTCAACAACGCCGGCATCATCCGGCGGGCGCCGCTCACCGAGTTCACCGAGAAGGATTGGGACGACGTCATGGACGTCAACCTCCGCGCCCTCTTCTTCCTCAGCCAGGCCGCCGCCCGGGTGATGATCGAGCAGGGGAGGGGCGGCAAGATCCTCAACGTCGCCTCGATGCTCAGCTACCAGGGCGGCATTCTCGTGCCGTCGTATACGGCGTCGAAGAGCGCCGTCCTCGGGCTGACAAGGCTGATGGCCAACGAGCTCGCGCCCCACGGCATCCAGGTCAACGGCATCGCCCCGGGCTACATGGCCACCGACAACACCAAGCCGCTGCGCGAGGACCCGGTGCGCAACGAGGCGATCCTCGCCCGCATCCCCGCCGGCCGCTGGGGCTCGCCCGAGGATCTCCAGGGCGTCGCGGTGTTCCTGGCCTCGGCGGCGTCTGACTACATGCAGGGGTTTACGATCGCCGTCGACGGTGGTTGGTTGGCTCGATAAAGGTGTCGCCGGGCTTTGGGCTCGGCGTTCCCAGAGGAGGATCCGCTCTTGAGACTCTCAGCCTTTCTTCCCGTCGCCCTCCTCGTTCCTCTCGCTTGCCGGCAGGCACCCGAGCCGCCGCCGGAGCCCCAGGTCGTCGCTCGGGTCGAGGTCTCGAACCCCTCGAGCTTCACCCGGCCCGACACGTTGGTGACCTTCACCCTCGATGAGCTCGGTGTCACCGACGGCCCGCTCCAGGTTTGGCAGGGCGAGGCGCCGCGGCCTACCCAGCTGCTCGACGACGACGGCGACGGTCACCCCGACCGGCTGGCCTTCCTCGCCGACCTCGGCCCCGCCGAGACCGTCGACTACGTCATTGATCGCCGGGCGAGCGAAGAGATGCCGGCGCCGCGCACCCACGCCGAGGTGTCGATCAAGGAAGGCGGCGAGTGGCAGGGCAAGACCTATGTCGGTGGCACCTTCAAGGACGTCGAGCACGTCACCGCGCCGCCCCAGTGCACCGACCACAGCGAGTACATCCGTTACGAAGGTCCGGGGATCGAGAGCGATTGGGTCGGCTACCGGATCTATCTCGACTGGCGGAACGGCTTCGACATCTTTGGCAAGAAGACCGCCGAACCGGTGCTCCAGAACGTCGGGCTCGATGGCTATGACAGCTACCACGAGATGTCCGATTGGGGCGCCGACATCCTCAAGGTGGGGGAGAGCCTGGGGATCGGCGGCTTCGGGACCTGGGACGGGACGAAGACCGTTCTGGTCTCCGACGTCCAAGAGCGGTCGACCACCATCCGCGCCGACGGTCCGATCTACTCGGCTTTCGAGATCGAGTACAAGGGCTGGAACACCGGCACAGCAACCGTCGACCTGATCGCCGACTTCTCGATGCACGCCGGCAGCCCGATGGTCGACGTGTCGCTCTGGACCTCGGAGCCGCTAGACAACCTGGCCATCGGCCTCGTCGCCCACCCGGACACCGAGGTGCTGAGCGGCGATCTCGACATCACCGGGCAGGCGTGGAGCTATCTGGCGACGTGGGGGAAACAGAGCCTGTTCGGCGACGACCTGGGGATGGTCGTGCTGTTCAAGAAGATCGACTTCATCGAGCAGACCCGCGACGAGGCGAGCCAGGTGGTGGTCCTGCGGCCGCGCGGCAAGGAGCTTTCCTATGCCTTCGGTGCACTTTGGTCTGGGCAAGGAGGGGGGGCAGGCCAACAGCCCGGCGGCGTCCACACTCGCGAGGAGCTCGAGACCTTCCTGAAGGAGGAGGTAGAACGCCGCACGATCCCACCGCGGATCCGTCTCGAGACCGAGGCTTCGAAGGTCGCCCAGTCGCTCACGCCCCTCCAGGTCTCGACCCAGCTGGCGGTGACCGAGCTCGCCCGGCGCGGCGACAGCCTGGCCGATGGCGGTTGGGACACGATGACCTCGCAGCCGGCGTCGTGGAATTACACCACCGGGCTGCTGGCGCAGGCCATGGACGACCTGTCGACCGCCACCGGTGACCAGGGCTATGCCGACTGGGCCCAACGCACCATCGGTAGCTATGTGGCGGACGACGGCACGATCCACACCTACGACGCCGGCGACTACAACATCGACCAGATCAACTCGGGCAAGATGCTGCTGCGGCTCTATGAACGGACCGGTGACGAGAGGTACCGCAAGGCCATCAACGCCCTCGCCGAGCAGCTGGCGCATCATCCCCGGACCTCCGAAGGCGCCTTCTGGCACAAGCAGCGCTACCCACACCAGCTCTGGCTCGACGGTATCTACATGGGGATGCCCTTCCTGGCGGGCGTCGGCGTCCTCGAGGGCGACGAGCACAAGATCGAGGAGGCGGCGCGCGAGTTCTCGATCGCGCGCGAGCATCTTCGCGACCCGGAGACCGGGCTCTACTTCCACGCCTGGGACGAGGCCAAGGAGCAGGGCTGGGCCGATCCCGAGACCGGGCGCTCGCGCTACGTCTGGGGACGCGGGCTCGGCTGGTTCGCCATGGCGCTGGTCGACATCCTCGACGTGATCCCCGAGGACCGCACCGAGGTCCGGGCGCCGCTCGTCGCGATGATCCCCGAGCTCGCCGAGAGCCTGGTCCGCACCCAAGACGAGACCGGTGTCTGGTTCCAGATCGTCGACATGCCCGACGAGCCCGGCAACTACCGCGAGGCCTCGGCGTCGGCGATGTTCACGTATTTCCTGGCCAAGGGCGTGAACCAGGGCTACCTGCCCGACACCTACGCTGCGGCCGCGAAGAAGGCCTATGCCGGTCTGGTGGCTGAGTTCGTCTCGGTCCACGCGGACGGCTCGTACCACCTGACGAACAACTGCGAGGTCGGTGGCCTGGGCTATGGTCGCGACGGCAGCTACCGCTACTACATGAGCGAGCGCGTGGTCGAGGACGATCCCAAGGCGCTGGGCCCGGCGATCATGGCCGGAATCCAGGCGGAGAAGCTCGAGGCCTGATCTCGATCCCCGATGCGCTCGCGCGAGCGTCCCTTCACCCCTCTAGGAGACCCCCGATGCCCTACCCCGGATTCGACCTCACCGGCCGCGCCGCCATCGTGCTCGGCGGCACCTCGGGCATCGGCCGCGCCCTGGTCGACGGCCTGGTCGCCGCCGGCGCCGACGTCGGCGCCAGCTCGCGGCAGCAAGCCCAGGTCGACGCCACCGCCGACGCCATCGAGGCACAGGGAAAGAAATCGCTCCGCGTCCCGTCGGACGTCACCGACCGCCCCTCCCTCGAGGCTCTCCTCGCCGCCGCGGTCGAGACCTTTGGCAAGGTCGACATCCTGATCAACTGCGCCGGCCGCACCCGCCGCCGTCCGACCCTCGAGGTGGCGGAGGAGGAGTGGAACGCCATCCTCGACACCAACCTCACCGGCACCCTCCGCGCCTGCCAGGTCTTCGGCGCCCACATGCTCGAGCGAGGCTACGGCCGCATCATCAACATCGCGTCGCTCGGCTCCTTCGTAGGTCTCTACGAGGTCGCCGCCTACAACGCCTCCAAAGCCGCCGTCGCGTCTCTCACCCAATCCCTCGCCATCGAATGGGGCAAGCACGGCGTCCTCGTCAACGCCATCGCCCCCGGCCTCTTCCGTACCCCCTTGAACCAAGACCTCCTCGACGGCACCGACCGCGGGAGAGAGTTCAAGATCCGCACCCCCCTAGGCCGCTTCGGAAAAGTTCAAGAACTAGCCGGCGCCGCCGTTTTCCTGGCGTCCGAGGCCGCGAGCTTCGTGAATGGGGAGGTGTTGGTGGTGGATGGGGGGTTTTTGGCTAGTGGGGTGAATCAGTAGGCCCCAGGGCTTCCTCCGTTGGCACTCAACTTATCTTCCAGTTCGTCATATGCTCGGAAGAAACGGTCGGCCGCCCTCCCAACAAGCGTTAACCTCGGCTCTCTCTCGAAGAACTTCCCGGCATGCAGGATGTGGGTTGCCCTCGTCCAAGGATTCGCCGGTAGTGTGTAGATATCAAGGCCGGTCTTCGAGCTTTCAGCCCGAGCGCCAGCAGCACTCAGGAAGGCGTCGATCGTCCTATTCTCCCAGCCGAGAGCTCCTCGTTCCTTCGTAGATCTCGGCTTGCTTGACTCAGTTGCGAAGGGACGACTCGGTCAGATCCAAGTCCCGAGCGACCTGGGTTACCGTCATGCTTCCTTCGCGGACAAGTTGAACCGCCTCGGCCTTAAACTCGTCCGTAGGCCGCTGTCGTTGCCTGTTGCGTATTCGGACCTCCCTGCGCATTCTCGCGCGTTGTCGGATGTCCACGAAATCGAGGCAGAGGCAGGGCGTTAGCGTCAAGTACGCGTGTCCACTCCTAGGTTGTGATGCGCCATGGCTTCTTCCCTCCTGGAGTTACTGCGACAAGGTGATCGCTCACTGCGTTGTCCGACGCCTTTGCAGCAGCATCAATCATTTCCAAGTAGCTTCTTAGCTCGCCAATTTTCACGTAGTCCGCTGCTCTGCCCCTGTGAGCGATGTCTCCTCGAATGCCAACGAATGTGTCAAGCTGCGCTGCGCCACATGGCCAGCTGCCCGGCAAGAGGTCAAATCCAGTGAGTGATGTATAGAGCGACTTCAAGGGCGCGGACTTCGGTGTGTTGATTCGCGCGCACGACTGCTCGGCATGAGAGATCAGTACCTGCTTCCAGCCGTCTCCGCTCAGCATGAGAGGCTTTAGCTCATGCCTTGATTCCCGTACGTGGCGCGCAATCTCCTTTTGCACGGGTAGAGGAAGCTGGTTTGGCAGGGTGCACTTGGCGACAAGATAGCGCACGGCCTCGACTACGAGAGACTCGGTGTAAAGCTCCCAAGCTGCACAGAGCATCACCACGCCACTGCGGGTGATGTGGCCGAGTCCCTTCTTGCCAGGGCCGCCTCCGTGGAGCTCGCCGTGGCTTTCGATCAAGCGCTCCACGTCGATTCGATTGCGGCAGTAATCTGAATAGGCTTGAGATGGCATAAAGAGGCTTGGGCTAAGGCTTATCGGTCGGAGCCTGCATTTGTGAAGTGGAAGGGTAAGTCTCTGCGAGTATTAGTGGAACAGTGAACAGAGTATGCGCTTTGCTGTGTGTCGTCAATCCTCGAACTCTACCGTCTGACTGCCCAGCATAAGTGTCCGCACTAACTGCCCAGCGATTCTGTCCGCATCATGGAG
>JAGQSE010000185.1 GCA_020439725.1 Acidobacteriota bacterium | reverse complement strand
CGGCGGCCTTTTCGGCCGCCGCCGCCGGGAAGTAGACGTTGATGGTGACGCAGGCCTGGGCCAGGGAGAGCGCGAGAGTGATGGGGAGGACTGCGAGTCGAAGCCGGGGCTGCATGCGATCCATGGTCGATCTCCTGTCGGTCGTGGCAACGGGCTCAGTCTACCAGTCGTCCTCACCGGCGCGGTGATCCCGCTCACCTCGAGGTCCGGAAGGTGGAGCGGTCGAAGTCGCCGGGGGCCGGCGGCCGCCGTCCGGGAGGCTCGTGGGGCGGCTCCATGCCTTTCTGTCACCCCCGTGTCCGGTGCGGCGCCGGTTTCTCGTGAAGGGGTTTGAACGCCGACTTCGCGAGGAGGATCCCATGTTCGAAAGACCGCATCGAGAGACACCGTCCAGCCATCGGCAGCATTCCCCGGCCCGGGCTCGAGACCGAGCGCGACGGCGCCCCGACCGCATCGCCCCGCGGCTCCTGGCGGCGGCCGTGGCCATCGGGGTGGCGCTCGGCGGTGGGCTTCCGACCGCTGCGCAGCCCACCCTGTTCTCCAAGCCGCACTTCCAGAGCCCGGTCTTCGCCGAGCCCGGGGACCTGGTGATGCTCCCCGGCGCCGACCTCCTGCAGGATGCTCGCGTCTTCTATCAATACGCTCCGGACCCCTCGGCGCCACCTCCGCCCCCGGTGACGCTACCGACGACCAATGACGCGTGGAGCGGCGAGCTCGAGCTCTACGACGACCCGGCGAGCACCCTCGACGCCTATGTCGACGTCCCCGGCTCGTTGACCGGGCGCTTGCCGATGGCGACGGCCATGGACTGGCCCTACGCCCTCCACGTCCTCGACGCCGACGGCACCTGGAGCCAGCCGGTGTTCGTCAACGACCCGCGTCCGCTCTGGCTCTCCCCGGACTTCGCCTACCGCACCGCCGCCACCGGCTCGTCGCCACGCCGGTTGCGGGTGATCGGCCGCAACCTGGCGCCGCTCCACGAAGATCCCTTGTTGGTGCGCCTCAGCGGCCCCCACACCTACCTACTCTTCGCCGCCACCGCGGTGGTCACGAGCCCCCTCGACCGCTATGTCGTCGAGGTCGATCTGCCGGCGAACCTGAAGGTCGGGCTCTACCGGGTCGACCTGATGCGCGAAGGCGTCTGGTACCCCGTGGTCCACGGTGACTTCGTGGTCCTCGACGACCCACCGGCCCAGCCGACCTTCCTGCCTTCGAGCTATGGCGGCTGCCAGCCCAATGACGGTCTCGAGGACGCCGAGTGCCTGCAGAAGGCCATCGACGCCGCGGCGGCGGCCGGTGGCGGGACGGTCCTCCTGGCCCCCGGTCAGTGGGATCTCTTCGACTCGGCCGCCGTGGGGCAGCCGAAGCCCAAGGACACCGGGGTGCTGCTCATCGAGGGCGTCGACCTGGTGGGCGCCGCCGGGGCGCCGACCGAGCTGGTCAAGCACCCGACCTGGCTCGGGCACACCGTGGTCACCGTCGCCGGCGACAACGAGATCCGCAACCTCCGCTTCGTCGAGCTACCCGGCGAGGACGGCCCGACACCGTCGGCCAGCTACCTGCGTCTCGGCCGTTTCTACCAGACCGTTCCCGTCGAGCTCCGGCCGCGTACCGAAGTCGAGAACGTCGTCATCCATCACTGCAGCTTCGAGGGCATGACCTATGGCATCGGCGAGGGCGGCTTCCCGTTGCACCGCGTCCACATCACCGACAACGTCTTCCACGCCTACCGGAACGGCCTCTACCTGTCGGGAGATCCCAACCTCAAGCTCGTCACCTTCGACCTTGCCGACTCGATGATCGAGCGCAACCTCTTCCTCCCGGGTGCCTTCCACATCGGGTCCTTGGGCACCATCGCGTCGGAGCTGGGCGCCGCGACGCGGCTCTCCTTTCGCGACAACATCGCCGACGGCACCCAGGGGGACGGTTGGCGTGCGACCTTCTTCTGGCACCAGCAGAGCAACCACGAAATGATGCTCGTGGCGAGGAACCTCGCCACTTGCACCGGCGACCAGGGGCACGACGGCGAGGCCATCGCCTTCGACGCCCAGCGAAACGTCGTCGGCTTCCACGGCGGCCAGACGGTGGCGAGCGCCTGGAACGACGGCGTCGGTGTCGTCGCCGACTGGATCAACACCGATCACGGCTTCTATCGCGGGTCGTGGGTGGTGGTGGTCGAAGGTCCCGGTCTCGGTCAGGCGCGACGCCTGGTCGACTACACCCCGGGTCCCGCGCCGATGCTCACCGTCGAGCCGGCATGGGACGTGGTGCCCGAGCCCGGTCGCAGCCAGATCGTCGTCACCCGCGCCTATTGGAGCACCTACGTGGTCGACAACGAGATCGACAACCGCATCGCCAGCGGCTGCCAGGGGACCAACCCCAAGGCCCAGGAGGGTCTCATCGGGAGCTCCGGCTGGAGCCTCGACTCGGCCTTCGAAGGCAACCGCCAATACGACTCGGGCGGGTTCCACATCAGCAAGCAGTACGCCGCCTACCTACTGGGTGTCGAGAGTGAAGCGACGGGGATCTATGCCACCGAGATCCGCGGCAATCTCATCGACGGCGAGCCGCCGGGCGCCACCGTGGCCAAGGGGGGAATCGAGTTCTGGCACAGCGCCACCAGCGGCAAACCGAGCATCATCCTGTGCCACGACCTGACGATCGCCCACAACACGATCCTCGGGGCGGACAACTCGACCGGCGGCGCCATCGGCACCAAGGTGTCGGCGGGGGTGACCTCCGATCCCTACAGCCTGACCACGATCCACATCTTCCGCAACACCATCGCCGACGTCCCGGCGGGCATCGTGCTCTCGGCCAACCCGGTCTACCCGCAGACCTGGCGCTCGGTGCTCCAAGGGAACACCTTCGTCAACGTCGGCACGCCATGGATCGACAACGCTCAGGAGACCGCCATCCTGCCGTGAACAGCGGGGCCCACCGGGCCGGGTGCCTACTGCGGCGCCCGGCCGGTGGTGGCCTTCGAGACGTCGAGGGAGCGTAGCCGGCGGACCATGGTCTGGAAGGACACCGATCCCCCGGGCTGGGCGTTGACCACGTCGATGGGGAAGGGCAGGCGGCCGCGGAGGAAGAGCTCACGGTCGCCGCGGTGCTCGAGACCGCGCAGCCGGAAAGCGTCGCCGGACAAGCTCATGGAGATACCCAGCGCGCCGTAGGTGTAGCGATCGAAGAGCTTGTGGATGCCGCGATCGAGGATGTTGGTGCCCGCGCCGGTGCCCAGGATGGCGATGTTGTTGATGGCGCGGACGCTCACCACGCGATGCTTTTGGCGCTTGGTGGGTGAGCGGATCAACGCTTCGAAGCGCACCGGCGAGGTGCCCACGACCTCGACGTCTTTCAAGTAGCCCTCGACCAGCCCGGTCATCTCGCCGAAGTCGAGCTGGCCGGTGAGCTTCTCGAGGTCGATGTCTTCGAAGCGCGCCGAAAAGCGGAAGCGCGGGAAGGGATCGAAGAGCTTCTCGGCGGCGAGATCGCTGACCTCTACCGAGCCGCCAAACAGCTCGGCCCGGCCACCGCCGGAGATCTCGAGCCGGTCCCCCTGGAGCCGCACCTGCGGCAGGTAGGCCTCGACCGAGCCGTCGAGGGGGAAGAGACCCAGACCCTCGCCCAACCGGGCCAGCTCGATCCCGTCGATGCGTAGCGCGCACTCGTAGGCGCGGTCGGGCTGGAGCAGCCGCCGCAGCGCGAGCTTTTCGAGCACCACGTGGCCGCCCAGGAGCGGCACGTCGACGGGCTTCTCGAGCTCGATGCGCTCGCCGCGCACCGCGAGCTCGGTGTCGACGGCGGGGAGCTCGAGACCGCGGAAGGTGATCGACGAGTAGCCGAGCCGGCCGCGCTCGTCGACCTGGCCGGCGTGGAGGGTGCCGTCGGCATCGATATCGAGCGCCAGCGGCAGCTCGAGGAAGAGGTCGTGGACGCCCAGCTCGATGGCAGGGTGCTCGATACCGAGACCCGCCGCCGAGACCTCCGCCGCGAGGGTGGTGCCCTGGTCGCCGATGGCGCCTTGCGCCCGGATGCGCAGCGCACCACTCGCCGCCAGGTCCGCGAGCTCGGGGGCGGCGTCGACCAGCGGGCCATGGATGTGGCGGGCGAAGGTCTCCGACAGATCGTCGAAGCGGACCTCGGCCTGGTAGTCGGCACCGCCCTCGGCACGGCTCCGGAGCGTCGCCTCGGCGAGCCGGCCTTCGGGCAGCGACCAGGTGCCGTGGAGCGCGAAGCTCGGCGGCGAGCCTTCGGGCGCCGCCGGCTCGAAGGTGCCATCCATCGCAACCCGGGTCTCGAGGGGTGTGAAGTCGCCAAAGAAGGTGTCCCAGAGCAGCTGGAATCCGTCGACGGAGCCTTCGCCGCGAAACGCGATGGGGGAGTCGGGGCGGCCGTCGGCATGGACCGTCCAACGGCTGCCGAGACCCTGGAGCACGCGGCTGCCGTCGATCGAGGTGAAACCGGTGCCGGTGATCTCGCTCGAGCCGTCCGCGGTCCAGGCGGCGGATGCGTCGCTCGCGAGGTGCAGCATCGCCGCCGCGGCGCCGTCGGCCTCGAGCTCAGAGCCGATCTCGCCGGTCCAGGGGCGGAGATAGTCGCGCCATTCACCGAGGCCGGCGCCACGCAGCTCAAGGTCCAGCTCGGCGGCGGGCGGGGCGAGCCAGCCCGAGACCTCGAGGGTTCCCTGGGTCTCGGTGGAGAGCTTGAGGCTCCCGATCTCGGTGCGCTCGCCGCCCCAGGAGCCCGAGCCCTCGAGCTCGAGCGGCAGCTCGGCGAGACCCG
>JAGQSE010000184.1 GCA_020439725.1 Acidobacteriota bacterium | reverse complement strand
GGACTTCCTGGGCCTCACCCGAGCACGGCTCGACGACGGCTGACGTGGCGGCAGCCAGGATTCCGCGAGGCGGTCCACCCGGTTGCCAAGCGTGGTCCCCACCGCGGGCGGTGCGGCAAAAAGTGGTAGCATTCAAGGATATTTAGCTGCGTCACCCTCAGGTAACGCTCGAGCTTTCGCCAAAGATCGAACCACCAGATCGAATCAAGAGATCGAACCGAGAGTCCCCAAGAACGTGTCCACCGCCGTTACCCGCAGCACCCCCAAGACCGCCGCCAAGAGCTCGAGGGGCGACAAGTCCGCAAGGTCCGCTGGCGCCGCCGGTGGAGGTGTCGTCCGCCTGCGCATCCCCAAGGAGAAGGGCAACGAGCTGATCGGCATCGTCCTGCTGACGTTGTGCGCCCTGATCGGGTTGTCGCTGCTGAGCTATCACGCCGACGATCCGAGCGTCCTCCACCACGCGCCCTTCGAAGGCACGCCGGTGAGCAACTGGATCGGGCCGGTGGGAGCGCAGATCTCGGCGGTGCTCCTCGGTCTCTTCGGGCTGTCGGCGTTCTTGCTGCCCGTGCTCCTGGGGCTGGCCGGCTGGCGCCGTGTGCGGGTGCAGCTCCACGAGCACGCCCTCGGCCGAGGCTTCGGGGTGCTCATCGTCCTGGCAGCCCTGCCGGCCCTGCTCCAGCAGCTCCTCGGAGAGGTCGCCTGGCGCGGCGGCACTCTGCCCGCCGGCGGCGGTTTCGGCACCCTGATCTACCGAGCCCTCTCGTCGCAGGTGAGCTATGTCGGCACCTTGGTGCTGCTCTTCGCCGGGGTGGCCCTCGGTGGCACCCTCATGGTCCAGAGCACCCTCGGCGACATCCTCCATACCTTCCGCCAGAAGCTGGCTTCCTGGTGGCAGGACCGCCGTCTCGACCGCGACCGCCGGCGCGAGCGGAAGGACAAGGAGGAGCGGCAGCGCGAGCGCGCCAAGAGCATCGAGCGGGTCGCCGAGAAGCAGCGGCGGCGGCTCGAGGAGGCGGTCGCCGACGCCCAGGGTGAGGCCGAGCCGGCGCCGGTGATCGAGATGCCCGCGCCTCGGGTCACCGAGCGCAAGGGCGCCGGCGAATTCGCGGTCCGCCGGGTCCGTGCCGAGGCGGCACCGGCCCACGAGGCGGTGGCACCGGTGGCGCCGGCCGCCCTGGTGCCGAAGCCCGCGGCGCCGCAGAAGAGCTTCGAGTTCGATGGCGCCGCCGCGCCCGGCTCGCTGCCCCCGGTCAATCTCCTGCGGATGGACGACGAGGGGCTCAAGATCGACGAGAACGAGCTCGTCCGGCTGGGCGAGGCGATCCGCAGCCGCTGCGCCGAGTTCGGGGTCGAGGGCGCGGTGGTCGGCATCCACCCGGGCCCCGTGGTGACGGTCTTCGAGTTCCAGCCGGCGCCCGGCGTCAAGGTCAGCCAGATCGTCAATCTCCAGGACGACCTGGCCCTCGCCATGCGCGCCGAGTCGGTGCGCATCGACCGGATCCCGGGGCGCTCGACCCTGGGCATCGAGGTGCCCAACAAGAACCGGTCGATCATCCGCCTCGGCGGCCTGCTCGCCAAGGACTCGTTCCAGAGTGCCGGCTCGGTGTTGACGCTGGCCATCGGCACGACCATCGGCGGAGAGCCCTACTACGCCGACCTGGCGACCATGCCGCACCTGCTGGTCGCCGGTGCGACCGGCGCGGGCAAGAGTGTCGGCCTCCAGTCGATGATCACCTCGATCATCTACAAGGCGCGCCGCGACGAGGTGCAGTTCATCTTCATCGACCCCAAGCGCGTCGAGCTGGGCGTCTACGCGGACATCCCGCATCTCAAGGCGGAGGTGGTGGTCGACCCCAAGAAGGCGGCCAACGCCTTGCGCTGGGCGGTCTCCGAGATGGAGCGGCGCTACCGGCTGCTGGCCGAGGTCCACGTCCGCTCCATCGCCTATTACAACCAGGCGATCCGCGACCCCGCGGTACAGCAGCGGCTGGCGCTGTCCGAAGACGACACCGAGTTCGAGGCCAGCGACCTGCAGCCGTTGCCCTACTACGTCATCGTCATCGACGAGCTCGCCGACCTGATGATGGTCGCCTCGTCGGAGGTCGAGACCTGTATCGCGCGGCTGGCGCAGATGGCCCGCGCGGTCGGCATCCACCTCATCGTCGCCACCCAGCGGCCGTCGGTGGACGTCCTGACCGGCACCATCAAGGCCAACTTCCCGTGCCGCCTGGCCTATGCCACGACCACCCGCCACGATTCGCGGACCATCCTCGACCAGGTCGGCTCCGAGCAGCTGCTGGGCAAGGGCGACATGCTCTTCATGGCGCCGGGGACCTCGCGCACCATGCGCCTCCACGGCGCCTACATCACCGAGCAGGAGACCGCGGCGCTGGTGCGTTGGCTCAAGAAGCAGGGCAAGCCCGAGCTCGATCCGGAGGTGCTGCGTGACACCACCACCAGCAGCTCGGCCGGTGGCGGCGATGACGACGGCGACGAGCTCTACGACGAGGCCGCGCGTCTGGTGGTGGCCGAGGGACAGGCCTCGGCGAGCTTCCTCCAGCGGCGCATGCGCGTCGGCTTCTCGCGCGCCGCCCGGCTCATCGACATGATGGAGCGCGACGGACTGCTCGGTCCGCCGCAGGGCAGCAAGCCCCGCGAGGTGCTGGTCAAACCCGACTTCTTCGAAGAGATCGACCGTGCCCGGAGCGAGGTCTAGACCCCTGCCGGGGGTGGCCGGAAGCCGCTGACGGCGCGTGCTAGCATCCCGCCATGGGCGCGTTTTCTCGACTTCTCTTCTTTGGTACGCCCGACTTTGCGGTGCCGACTCTCGAGGCGCTGGTCGATGCCGGCCGACGTCCGATCCGGGTGATCACCCAGCCGCCGCGGCCGGTGGGGCGCGGTCGCAAGGTCCAACCCCCGCCGGTGGCGCTGGTGGCGCAGCGGCTCGGGTTGCCGGTGATGTTCCCTCAGCGGGTGCGCGAGACCGAGTTCCTGGACGAGATGGCCGCCCTCGAGCCCGATCTGGCGGTGGTCGTCGCCTTCGGCCAGATCTTCCCGGCGCGGCTGTTGGCGATCCCGCGTTTCGGTTGCGTCAACCTCCACGCCTCGCTGCTCCCGGCCTACCGAGGCGCGGCACCGATCCAGGCGGCGGTGGCCGCCGGGGATTCCGAGACCGGCGTTTCGACGATGGTGATGGAGCAGGGACTCGACAGCGGTCCCGTCTTGCTGCAAGCTTCGACGCCCATCGCCGAGGGCGAGACGGCGGAGGAGCTCTCCGACCGGTTGGCGAAGCTCGGGGCGGACCTCGTCCTCCGAACCCTCGAAGCCTTCGAGAACGAGACCTTGACCCCCAAGCCACAAGACGCGAGCCTCGCCACCTACGCGCCGCGCATCTCGAAGGACGACGGGCGCGTCGACTGGCGGCGCGACGCCGGCGAGCTCGCTCGGCGGCTGCGCGCCTTCACGCCATGGCCCGGTCTGTCGGCGGAGCTCCGGGGGGTGCCGCTCAAGATCCTGGACGCGCGTCCCGTCGCGGCCGTACCGGGGACCGTGAACGGGGAACCCGGGACTTTTCTCGGGATCGTCGATGGCTTTTTGGCGGTGCGTAGCGGCGACGGCTCGGTGCTCGGCCTGGGGCGTGTCCAGCGACCCGGGCGCAAGGCCGTGTCGGCGGTGGACCTGGTCAACGGCGAGCGCCTGCGGCCGGGAGAGACCTTCCACTGAGTCCGGGTGGCGAGGAGGCCGTGAGACGTTCGATGGCTAGGCGACGTGCACCCGGTGAGCGGCCGGGTTTCGCCACGCCCTCCGGGGCCGGGCGGAGCCGCCGCATGACCATCCGCCGCTCCCCCCAGGACAACGTGCGGGTGGCTGCGGCGTGGGTGGTCGAGCGCACCCTCGCTTCGCTCTCGCCGACGGATTCCTTCCTCGAAACCGTCCTCGCGCGGTACGACGAACGCGATCAGGGCCTCCTGCGCGAGCTGGTCTTCGGCACGCTCCGCTGGTTGCGGCGCATCGACCAGGTGATCAGCGACGCCAGCAGCCGGCGCTTCGAGGACATCGAGGAAGCGCTCCAAGGCCCGCTTCGCGTGGCCGTTTACCAGCTCCTCTTCCTCGACCGGGTGCCGGCCCACGCCGCGGTCCACGAGGCCGTGGAGCAAGCCCACTGCCTGACCCACCGCGGCGCCGCGAGCTTCGTCAACGCGGTGTTGCGGCGCATCGCGCGCAGCCCCCGGCTCGAGGATTGGCCGGTGCGGGAGAAGGACCCGATGCGTCGGCTGGCCATCGAGCACAGCCACCCGGACCTCTTGGTGGAGCGCTGGCTCGAGCGCCTGGGGCGCGACAGGACCCTCGAGGTGCTGGCCGCCAACAATCGGCCCAAGCCGCTCCAGCTCCTCGCCTTCCGTCACCGTGGCGGCCGCGAGCTGCTCGCCGAGTCGCTCATCGACGAGGGTATCGAGGTCGAGCCCTCTCAGCTGTCGCCGGTGGGAGTGACGGTGCGGCGGGGCAACCCGCTGACCACCGAGGCCTTCCGCCGTGGGGACCTTTACGTCCAGGACGAGATCAGCCAGATCGCTGCGCTGCTGCCAGCGCCGCGAGCCGGCGAGAGGATCCTCGACGCCGCCGCTGCGCCGGGCGGCAAAAGCTTCGCGCTCTTCGCCCAGCAACCCGGCGTCCGTCTGACCCTCGCCGACGTCTCGCCGGCGCGCAGCTTCCTGCTGCGTTCGAACCTGGTGCGCCTGAGTCTCGACCTGCCCTTGTTGGTCGCCGACGCGGGGGCGCCGCCCTGGTCCTCGGAGGCTACGCGTTTCGACCGTGTTGTCGTCGATCTGCCGTGCAGCGGTACCGGCACGCTGCGCAAGAATCCCGAGCTCAAGTGGCGCATCAGCGAGCGCGAGATCGGGCGCATGGCGGAGCAGGGGAGGAGGATGCTGGCGGGTTTGGCACCCCATGTGGCCCCCGGTGGTTTGCTGGTGGCGATCACCTGCTCCCTGGAGCTCGAGGAGAACCAGGAGGTGGTCGCGAGGTTCCTGGACGAGCATCCGGAGTTCTCGCCCTTGCGCCTCGAAGACCACCTCGCGCTCCCCCTGGCGGCGGGGATCGAGGGACCGGGTTCATGGCGGATGCTCCCCGGTGGTGACCACGACGGGTTCACCGTTCACGTGCTCAAACGCTCTGGAGGCCCATAAACAGGGCTTTTCGTGTTGACACTCGTATTACCGATACCGTATCTTTGCTCCCTGTCGACCCCGACATCGACCCTAGAAACAAGGAGGATGAAGTATGGCTGGTAAAGCTGACATCGTGGATACCGTTGTGAATGCCGTCGACGGTCTGACCAAGAAGCAGGCAGCGGAGACCTTCGACGCGATCTTCGGTGCGATCACCGACACCCTCGCCGACGGCGAGCGCGTCGTCGTTCCCGGCTTCGGTAGCTTCAGCGTTTCGCATCGTCCGGCTCGTGATGGCCGCAACCCCGCGACCGGCGAGAAGATGACCATCGCGGCGAGCAACAACGCCAAGTTCAAGCCCGGCAAGGAGCTCAAGGAAGCCATCAACGGCTGACGGCTCCGGGGGTAACCCCGCCGCTTTCCTGTCTCATCCTCTAGGCTGCATTCGACAGCGATCAGGACCAGCGATACCGGATCTATAGCGCTCGATGTCGGTCATCCGGCGAGCGAAGCGCGGCGACGGTCGGCCGTCGGCGCGCTCGCCCCCGGGCGCGGCGAATTGAGACCCCGGGCCCAATTGTGGCCCGCGGGATCGGTCTGCGCCTGCCGCCGGAACCAATCGACGCTTCGAGGTCATCGCTGTCCTCGACCCGAGCCGCGGAGCCAAGCTCCTCGGCGTCAGCAGAGGACTTTGGCCGGTCGTTCCCTTCGGACGACCGGCTTTCTTCGTTTTGAGCCCCTCGGTCGGCGGACCCCCGGGGGTGCTAACATGCAGCGCTTCGCGGAGCTCTCAAACCATGGACGCCCCCTCTTTCAGCCACCTCGATGCAGCGGGTCGCGCCGCGATGGTCGACGTCTCCGGCAAGGCCGTGACGCGGCGCGTGGCGGCGGCTTCGTGCCGGGTGCTGCTGTCCGAGGAAACCGTCGGAGGTCTCGCCCGGCTGCCCAAGGGCGACGCCTACGCGGTCGCCCGGTTGGCGGGGATCCTGGCCGCCAAGCGCACCGGTGAGTTGATCCCGCTGGCACATCCGCTGCCCCTCGACCACGTCGAGGTCGAGCTCCTGCCGGTGCCTGGGGGGGTCGAGGTGCGGAGCGAGGTGGTGGTGACGGCGCGGACCGGTGCCGAGATGGAGGCCCTGGTGGCCTGCTCGGCGGCGGCGCTGGCGCTCTACGACATGGTCAAGGCCGTCGAGCGCGCCGCGGTCATCACCGATCTGCGTCTCGACCACAAGAGCGGCGGGCGGAGCGGTGACTGGCACCGCGACGAGGGCGATGGCGGTGCGGGCTGAGATGACACGGGCAACGAAGCCCGGCGGCGGAGGGCTCCGCCGTTGGTGATTACCGGTCTCGCGCGGCTCCTGGCGGATCCGTCGCGCCTCAACGGCAGGCCCTACGCGCTGCTCGCTCACGGTGCGTCGGTGACCTCCCGCGCCGAGCCGGCTCATCTCGCGCTGACCCGTGCCGGTTCCCCGCCGGCGGCGCTCCTCGGCCCAGAGCACGGCTACTACGGCATCGAGCAGGACATGGTGGCCGCCGCCGGGGGAAGCGACCCCTGGACCGGGCTGCCGATCCTCTCGCTCTACGGTGACGACGAGGGCTCCCTCAGGCCGCGTCCCGACACCTTCGCCGGTCTCGACCTGCTGGTGATCGACCTCCAGGATGTCGGCAGCCGCTACTACACCTATGCCGCCACCGCCGTGTGGGCTGCCGAGGCCGCTGCCGCCGCCGGCTGCCAGGTGTGGGTCCTCGACCGGCCCAACCCGCTGGGTGGCGAGATCATCGAGGGCAACCTGCCGGAGCCCGGCTACGAGTCCTTCGTCGGTGCCTTCGACATGCCCGTGCGCCACGGCCTGACCCTCGGCGAGATCGCCACCTACCAGGCGGTACAGGGCGGCTGGCAGGAGGCCCTCGAGGTCTGGACCCTCGCCGGCTGGCGGCCTTCGATGCGCTGGCCCGAGACCCACCTGCCGTGGATCGCTCCGTCGCCCAACATGCCGACCGTGGCTACGGCGCTGGTCTATCCCGGAGGTTGTCTGATCGAGGCCACCGACCTCTCCGAGGGGCGCGGTACGACGCGGCCTTTCCAGCTCATCGGGGCACCGGGGATCGATCCGCCGGCCCTCGCCGAGCGCCTGCGTCGGCGCTCGCTCCCTGGGGTCCGATTCCTTCCGACCTATTTCCGGCCGCAGTTCCAGAAGCATGCCGGCGAGGTCTGCGCCGGGGTCGAGATCGTGGTGGTCGACGATGCCGCCTTCGAGCCGCTCCGCACCGGGGTCGAGCTCCTGGCGGCCCTCGCGGAGCTGGTGCCGGAGGTGCTCCGTTGGCGCGAGAAGCCCTATGAGTTCGTCACCGACCGCCCGGCGCTGGACCTCCTGGCCGGCGGGCCGGCGCTGCGCCGGGCGCTCGAGAGCGGCGAAGGGCTGAACGAGTGGATCGCTTCCTGGGCCGCCGACGAGGCCGAGTTCCGCCGCCGCCGTCGACCGGCGCTGCTCTATCCCCGCGAGGAGCGCCCGTGAAGACCATCCACCTGCTGCGGGTGGACGGCGATGCCGAGACCTTCGCGCCGCTGGTTCGCGCCGCGGCCGAGCTGGGTCTGCGCGTCGGTTGGCTCGAGCTCACCGAACCCGAAGCTCCGCCGTCCCTCGCCCGCGCCGCCGAGGCCGGGGTCTTGAGAGCCGTCGCGGCGGGCTCGCGGCGCACCGTGGCGGTCAAGGACCGGCGTGGACCGACGGTGCTCGTCGACCTGCTGCGGGAGCACTTCGGCGGTTGCCGCGCGGTCCTCGTCCGCGGCGAGATCGAAGCGCCCCGGGTCGACGCCTCCCAGGTCGAAGGGCCCGGCGAGGGCTGGCGCGTCTCCGCCGGAGCCGTGACCCTCGACCTGTCCACCGAGCAGCTGGCGGCCCGGCTGCGCTGCCCCAGACCCTGGAGCGACCCGGAGCCCTGAGCCGCGATGACGCTCAACCCCTGCGTTGACCTGCTGCGGCACGAATGCCACAATGCGGCATAGCTTGTGACGGCTTTCACAAGCCGAGGATCGCTGCCATGCACCGCGAGCCCATCCGATACTTCCTGCCAGGTCCGGCCTACGTCCTCGAGGAGGTGCGTCAAGCCCTCACCGGACCGGTCATGGGGCACCGCTCGCCCGCCTTCCGAGAGATCTACGACCGGCTCAGCGAGGGCCTTCCCCGGGTCTTCCGCACCGCCGGCGACGTCTACCTGGCGACCGGCAGCTCGACCCTGGTGATGGAGAGCGCCGTCGTCTCGACGGTGTCGCGGCGGGTCCTCCATCTGACCTCCGGCGCCTTTTCCGAGCGCTGGCACCAGATCAGCCTCAGCCACGGTCTCGAGGCCGACCGGGTGGCGGTGCCCTGGGGCCGCGCCGTCGACCCGGAGCTGGTGCGCGCGGCGCTCCGTCGCGGACGCTACGAGGCGGTCACCGTGGTACACAACGAGACCTCGACCGGGGTGGTCAACCCGGTGGCCGAGATCTCGCGGGTGGTGCGCGAGGAGAGCGACGCCCTGCTCCTGGTCGATTGCGTTTCGTCGCTCGGTGGGGCCCCCTTCGAAACCGACGAATGGGGTGTCGACGTCGCCCTCGCCGGGGTGCAGAAGTGCCTGGCACTGCCCCCGGGCCTGACTCTGCTGACGCTTTCCGAGCGCGCCGCGCGCCAGGCCGAGACGGTGTCGGGGCGCGGCTATTACACCGACCTCCTTCGTTACCGCGACAAGCACGCGGGGGGTGGGCCGATCACGACGCCCGTGGTCTCGATCGTCTACGCCCTCGATTTCCAGCT
>JAGQSE010000183.1 GCA_020439725.1 Acidobacteriota bacterium | reverse complement strand
CGCGGTCGCCGGCGGCGATGCGTCGCACCAGCGCGGCGGCGGCGCGCCCCGCCGGGTCGACGGCGGGTTGGCTCATCGCCAGTCCCCCTGCATCTCGAACGCCGCCCAGAAGTAGGGGTCGCGCCAGCGCGGATCCGTCATCAGGGCCCGTTGCGCCACGGCCAACGCGCTCGACGCGGGTTGTCCGTCCACCAGCAACGAGCGATAGAAGGTGGTCATCAGCTCTGCTGTCGAGCGATCCTGCACCTGCCAGAGGCTGGCCAGCGCCCGCCGGGCGCCCGCGTCGAAAAAGCCGCGCACCAATCCCAGGAGACCCTCGCCGCTGACCTCGCGCCCGAGGGCGGTGCGGCAACCGGAAAGGACGACCAGCTCCGCATGCAGCTCGAGCTCGGAGACGTCCTTGAGACCGAGGAAGGCCGGGGTACTGCGGCCCGTTTCGTCAAAGCGCGAGAGCATCAGCCCGGAGAGCCACGGCCGCGCGTCGTCGGCGACGCCGTGGGTCGCCAGGTGGAGGATGCTGGACTGGCCGACGGCGCCGCCGGTGAGCAGCGAGCGCCGCGCCCGGGAGTCGAGGGCGAGGAGCAACCTCTCCGCCGGCACCAGTTCGGCGAGCACCGCCGCCTCTCGCCGGGTGGCGGCGAGCCGTTGGAAGACGAGGCCCTCGGCGTCTTTCACGGGGGACGCGTGTCCCGGACCGGCGAGCCGGGGATCGAGAGCGCTGAACACCGGGTCGGCGAGCACGGCGACGGTCCGCAGTGGAGTGGTGGGCGGACGAGGGGCCCTGGCCGCGAGCTCGCGCTGCGCCGCCAAGACCGTCGCCGAAGGCAGCGAGATGACCTCGTGGCCAGCCACGAGCGGCGCTTGTGGCGCAGACGGGGCGGGCAGGGCGGCGAAGGGGAGGTAGTGCAGGGCACCGTCGGCGACCACGATGAGACGGCGCTTGCCCTCGAGCCGCGCCGCCGCCGGAGCCACGAGCTGGCGAGACAGGAGAGCCGCCAGCTGTCGTTCCTCGGTGCCGTCGCTCGGATCGAGACGGCTCCACAGTCCGTGCAGGCGGCGAGCGGAGGCTTCGAGGGAGGATCGGCTCGGTAGCTCGAAGCTGGCGACGGCCTCGGTGTCTACCGCCCAGAGTACGCTCCGGTCCGTCCCGAGGGAGTACTCGAGAAGAACGGTTTCAGGGTCGAGGAGAGCCTGGATGTCGGCGGCCCGCAGAGGCCTCGCACCGGTCTCCACGCCTGGGCTCGGGCGACGCCGAATCTCGCCCTGGAGCGCCTCGAGAGCGGTGGTGAGTTCGTCGACTTCGTGCTCGACCTCGGCGGCACGAGGATCGCCCCTGGCCAGCAGCCGAGTGCGAAGCTCGGCCTTGGCGCCGAGACGGTCGAGCAGACGGCTCCGCTCCGCGGCCAGCGCGGGTGGGGTGCCGTTCCGCCCGTTCGCACCCGGAGAGAGCAGGTCGAGCAGGGTCCGGGCGCGCGAGCGCTCGCTGGTCTCGAGGGCCCGGCGGTCCCAGGCGGCCGTGGGATCTCGCCGGTGGAGCGCCATCTCGGTCGCGATTTGGGTCTGGTAGGTGCGATGGCGCGCGGCCAGGTAGTAGACGCGGAGCTCGGGCTCGACGACCCGCGTGCCGAGGCTTTCTACGATGTCGAGAGCGGTCGACAGCCGCGCGTGGGCTTCGTCCAGCCGGCCTCGCTCGAGGTCGATGCGCGCCAGGATCTCGAGGGCTTCCGCCTCGCCTTCGCCGTCGCCGATGCGTCGGACGAGCTCGCCTGCCGTCTCGAGATCCGTTTCGGCAGTCCCGAGCTCGCCCTTGAGAAGCCGGACCTCCGCGCGATGCCGCAGCGCCCGCGCCCGACGCAGGGGATCCGAAAGCTCCTGGTGCAGGGCGAGCGCCGCGTCGAAGGCATCCTCGGCGGCGTCGAGATCTCCCAGCGCTTCGAGGACCCGACCCAGGTGATCGAGGGCGATGGCCTCGCCGCGACGGTCTGCGAGCTGGCGCCGGAGCTCGAGCGCCTGGTGGTACAGCTCCCGGGCTCGCTTCGGCTCGTCGTCGCGCTCGAGGCTCTGGGCCAGGTTGGTGAGCGCCGCCGCCTCACCCCGCAGGTCACCGGCGTCGCGGTAGCCGTCGAGGGCTCGAGTGAAGAAGCTCCGCGACCGTTCGAGGTCGAAGAGCGCCAGGTAGACCACTCCGAGGTTGTTGAGCACCGCCGCCTCCGCGGCCGGGTCCGCCTGCAGGTGAACCGCCTCGAGGGCTTCGAGGTACTGGCCCAGGGCCTCCTCGTAGCGGCCCAGCGAGCGCAGGGTGGCTCCCAGGTTTGAGAGCGCTCGCGCTTCGGCGGCCGGCTGGACGAGAGACCGGTGGAGCTCCAGGGCACGCCCGAAGGCTTCGAGGGCGTCGAGGGGCTCACCGAGATCCTGCGCCGCTCCTCCGAGGTTGTTGAACAGAGTGGCTTCAAGGGCCGGGTCCTCGGCACGGATGGCCAGCTCGAGGGCGCGCCGGTAGTGCTCGCGCGCCTTGCGCGGCTCTCCGCGCGAATGGTGGACGAGACCGATGTTGGCCAGCGTCTGGGCCTCGCCGTCGGTGTCAGAGAGCGTCTCGCGGATCGCCAGCGCCCGGGTGTAGAGCTCGAGGGCCCCGTGGCCGTCGCCCCGTTGCCAGGCGACGAGGCCCCGCTCGTTGAGCGCCCTGGCTTCGCCGTGGTGGTCGCCCGCGGCTCGCCAAGCGCCGGCGGCCGCGTCGAGCTCGGTCGCCGCCGCGTCGAGGTCGCCGTCCTGCCGCAAGAGCACCGAGCGCGCATGGTGTAGCCGGCCCCGCTCCCGGGCGAGGCCAGGCCGGTCCGTGGCTGTTTCGAGGGTCGCGAGGGCCTCGGTGTAGAGCTCGAGGGCGGCGTGGCGCGAGTCGGCGGAGTGCTGGCGAGCCACCCGTGCGGCGCGGGTGGCCAGGAGACCCGATGCGAGCCACTGATCACGGGGCTCGCCGTCCTTCCTGGACCCTGGGAGCCAGGTTGCGGTGAGAACGATCTGGCCATGCGCTCCTGGAGCGGGGGCTCTCACCTGGAGCCGCAGCCGTCCCGCCGAGGTGGTCCGGAGCACGGCGCGTTCGACGCCACGGCGGCCGGTGGGGCCGTCGACGGTGGCCAGCTCCCGTCCCCCGGGATCGAGGACCCGGAGCTCGACGTCGACGCCGAGCTGCTCGACCTCGACCTCGAGAAGCGCTTCCGCGGTATCGAGAAGAAGCTCGGTGTCGAAGCCGTGGTCATGGCGGACCTCGGCTTCGGTCGAGATCCGCGAAATGGCCGGTGCCGGTGGCTTGCAGCTGGCGAGCAAGACCATCAGCGCCGCTGGCACGACGCCGCGCACGAGGCGCCGTCCGCTCACCCGGAAGCGCCACCGTCGGGATCGACGTCGTGGGCCGTCCAGGCACCGGTGCCGGTTTCTTCGCGCCCCCGCCGGCTGCTGATGAACCCGAAGAGCCGCCGTCGCCCGCGAGGCTCGGCGTGGACCGCCGCGACCAGGAGGTGCTGCTCACCGTCAGCGGTCGAGAAGAGGAAGGTCGCCCGGCCCGTCTCCAGCTTGCCGCCGGAACGGGTCAGAACGGCTTCCTGGTCCGCGTCACCCCAGCTTACTCGCAGGTGGATG
The DNA here is from genome assembly GCA_020439725.1 of Acidobacteriota bacterium. GTDB lineage: Bacteria > Acidobacteriota > Thermoanaerobaculia > Multivoradales > JAHZIX01 > JAGQSE01. The sequence goes on along the minus strand of JAGQSE010000183.1, from coordinate 10,606 downwards.
CCCCCTTGGTCGTCGCGGTCGAGCCGGAGCATCGAAAAGACGGGAAGACATCGGCATTGACTGGCATCGACCCGCCAGTCGCCGAGGGCGGAGATGCGATCCGATTCCATGGCTTCCTCCTGTGACGATGAGTGTGAGGGACCCTCGCCGCCGAGCCGGCGGGCAGACAAGACGCTATCGGGTTCGCGGCGACGCGCGGGCCTCGATTTCCGTTCGATCTTGTGTACGGACTCAGCTGATCCTAATGCACGAAGGTCCCGGGATGAAGACGTGTAGCCGAAGCCCCTAGGGACGGCTTCCGAGCAGGCGAGCTCAAACTCGAGGTCACGGCCACCGAGCCGGCGATCTACAAGCCGTTGCTCGAGGCGGTGGTCGAGCAGGCGCGAGACGCGCAGAAAGAGGCGTGGCTCAAGGAGGTCGACGACTTCGCGGATATCACCTGGGCCGCGACCTACGGGTTTCAGCGCTCCGACGAGTTTCAGAACTGGGACAAGGCTCGGCATCGGTTCGGCCGGTCCGCCAAGCTCTATGAAAACCTGATCCATCAGCTTCTCGAGGATGTGATCAGTACCGCTGGCCCACCTACCCCAGCAGAACAGAAAGTCCTCGACAGGGCCGAGGACCTGGGTGAACCGGCCGCTCTCTGGGCCCTCAACCAGCAACGCGAGCTCGAGGACGTGACCTTCGGCGAGCTCACGGCGGCGATAGAGTCCGGCAACCTGACCGGGTTCGACCTGGCGATCTACATCGAGGCGCTGAAGGCGGAGGCGGCCGTCTACGATGCGCGTCTCGAACGGTTCTCCAAGGTCAAACCGGACACCATCGCGCCCCTCATCGCGAACCAGCCACAGCTGACCTTGACGGCGAGCTTCCGCGAGCTAGACGACCTCATCGGGCCGGACTCGGAGGAGTTCAAGCTCAGCTACGAGCTCGGACGCCGCAACTTCAATCGAGTCTTGAAGGTTTACCACAACTCGGACAAGGGGAGTACGGAACAGGAGATGCGCCGGGCGCGGGTGCGGGCTTTCCAAAAGGTGGTCGACGACCCGCGGCTCTTCACCCAGGACAAGTTCACCTTTTCGTTGGCCTACCGCTCGCGGGACGCCTTCAAGATGGACTTCCCCTACCAGGAGATGGTCACGGATCCGGACACCATGACCGACGTGGCGGTCGATCGCATGGCGAGCCTCGACCTCGACCACTCGAAGGAGTGGTGCGGCAAGGTCCTCTGGACCCGCTACACGCGGAGCAAGAAGCCCGAAGGAAGCATGACGATGAGCTCCGGCAAGGAGCCGGAAGATCCGCAGCGCCTCTTCGCGCTCTCGGTCGAGTGGATCGATGTCCAGGACGACCCTCTTCGTCAGAATCGACTCGTGGCGAGCCTGTCCTACACGTTGCCGATCAAGACCGCCGGCGGGGCCGGGGTGCCCCTCACCTTGGTCTACGCCGACCGCAGCGAATTCCTGGGCGACCCGGACCACCAGCTGAGCGCCCACGTGGGGATCAGCTTCGACATCAATCGGAAGAAGTAGCGACCGGCCCGGATCGAGCGGAAGGGGTCCTTCGGGTCGACTCCATGAATCTCGGGGACACGATACTCAATTCAGCTCGGCCTCGGCGGTGGGGGCGTTTGCCGAGTTTCGTATCGTGTCCCCAGTATTCAGATTTCTGGAGCTCAGGGCGCCCAGAGCCCTGCGGGGTCGACGGGCTGGCCGTCGTGGTGGACCTCGACGTGGACATGTGGGGCCGTGACGGCGCCGGTTCTGCCCAGGTGTCCGATGGTTTGACCGGCGGTGACCGCCTGACCGGTCTCGACCTCGAGATCCTGAAGATGCGAGTAGAGCGAGCGGTAGCCGCCCGGGTGATCGATGACCACGAGCGTTCCCCGGGCCGGCTCCGCTTCATCGTGCTCGGTGGCGACGCTCACCGTGCCGTCCGCCATGGCGACCACGGGCGTACCTTCCGGTGCGCCGAGGTCGACGCCATCGTGGTGCGCGGCGTCACCGGTAAACGGGTCGCGGCGCGGGCCGAAGGGCGAAGTGAGGCGGGCGCCAGGGACAGGGCGTGTCCAGTGAATGGCCGGTTCCTGGGTTGATCCAGGGTCGGGCGTCTGGACCGCGGCACCGGCGCGGGGTGGGGCGGGAAGAAGGATGAAGGCGGCAGCGAGGCAGGCGGTCAAGCAGAGGATCCGGCGCGGGCGGCGCCGGGCTTCGAGCGCACCCTCGATGCGCTCGCGGAGCTCCTGGCGGGTCGATCGGTCTCGCCAGCTGGGAATCACCTGGGGCGGAGCGAGGTCGAGGCCTCGGCTGACCGCAACCTGGGCGAGGAGCGCTCGAGCGTAGGCGCTCTTCGTGACGGCCCCGCTCGCCACGACCGCGCTGTCGCACAGGCGTTCGCGCAGATGGTCGAGGCGACGGCGAGCCAGCCAGGTCGCCGGGTGGAACCAGAAGAGAGCCCCGAGACAGGCCTCGACGCGCAAGGCGAGATCGTCGAGATGGCGCACATGGGCGATCTCGTGACCGAGGACGGCCTCCAGGTCATGGCTTTCGGGGTCGACCAGCTCGCGGGGTAGACAGACCACCGGTCGGAGAACGCCGAGGGTGAAGGGCCGGGAGGTGGTGTCGGAGACCACGAGACGGATACGACGGGTGATCCCCAACCGTCGACGCCAGGCCTCCGCGCGCTCGAAAAGACGGCCCTCCGAGACGAGCTCGGCTTGCCGGGTCAGCTCCAGATGCCGGCGGCGCGCGTGCCACCACCGGGCGCCACACCAGGCCGCACCGACCGACCAGGCCAAGGCGAGGACGAGCCAGCCGATGGCGCTCGACCGGTCGAGAGGGGCTTCCGGGGTGCCGCCGGGAAGCGCCGCCAGCAAGGGGATCGTCAGCGGGGCCTCCGCCGCGGCCGCGATGCCGCCGAGCCCATGCCACGGTCGCCATCCCCAGGGAGCGCTAAGACCGGCCGGCAGGGCGAGGCGCAGGAGAACCAGGTTCCACAAGCCCCAGCGCAGCGCCGGCAGTCGCCGCCCGAGGGCGCGATCGGCGAGGGCGACGGGGACCGCCAGGAGCAAGGCCCAGACCGCCTGCTGAGCGAGCGCTGCGACGACCTCGGGCAGGGTCATGGCTCGCTCTCCTCGATCAGCGCTTCGAGCTCGGCGACTTCCTCGGCGCTGAGCTCGAGCCCTTCGGTAAAGAGCGAGACCACCCGCGAGGCCTCGACCTCGAGCACTCGCCCGGCGAGGCGCTGGACGAGGCCGGCGAGCCCCACCGGCCGCGACACCGCGGCGTCGTAGAGGTAGAGGCCGTGGGAGGAGCGGCGCTCGACGAGGCCCTTGTCGACCATGCGATCGAGCGTGGTGCGGCTCGTGGTGTAGGCCCAGCCCAGGCGGTGGGCGAGACGTTCGTGAGCCTCGCGCGCGCTCGATTCGCCTTGCGACCACAAGGTCTTCATGACTTCGAGCTCGGTCTCGGTGAGCTCCGGGTGGGTCGAGCTCTTGGTGTTCATCAGCGCCCCCTCAAGACGTAGCGCAGACCGTTCGACAGGCAGCCGGGGAAGATCGAGTTGTGGGTCTCTCCCTCCATCACTAGGCTCTTGAGCTCGAGGTCGGCGTAGTGGTGATCGTTCAGCTGGGCGACGAAAGCCTTGAGGTCGTCGGGCATGATCTCGTCCTCTCGCGAACCCGCGCACAGGTAGGCGCGGGCTGGGAGCGACCGGTGCTCCGCCGCATACCGGTCTTCGAGGTCGAAGAGGAAGCGGTCGTGGTACCACAGCGACGGGCTGACGATGACGAAGTTCTCGAACAGACCCGGGTGGGTGAGCATCGTCCAGGTGGAGAAGAGGCCGCCGTAGGAGTGGCCGACCAGGGTGCGGTCTCCGGGCCGGGTGCGGTAGTGGCGGTCGATGAAGGGCACGATCTCCTCCTCGATGACTCGGAGGAAGGCCGGCCCGCCGCCCGAGACCTTCTGGTACTCGGGACCGTACCCACCGGCAGGGGAGAAAAGCGGCGTGTAGTCGCGGCTGCGGTTCTCGCGATAGCGGAGAGGCCCACCGTAGGCGATGCCGACGACGATGACCTCTTCGAGGTGCTGGCGCTCGGCGAGGTGGTCGGTGATGTTCCGGGCGATCAGGAACGAGTAGTCCGCGTCGAGGATGTAGACGACGGGAAAGCGCTCCTCCGCGTCTTCATAGCCATGGGGCAGGCTGACCCGGAGCTCGTAGTCGACGCCGTTGATCTCGGAGTGGAGGTCCCGCAGCTCGACACGGTCGACGATCATGGGGCGCGGCGCGGCCTCGGCGTCCCCGCCGACGTGGGTTTCGAGGACCGCTCGAGGTTCCTCGTGCGCCGGGACCTCGGCTCCCCCAGCGGTGTTCGATGGGGCGCAGGCGAGGAGACCCGCGAGCAAGAGGGGCAGATACGTCGCGGCGGCGTACGGTGTGCTCGACATGAGAGTTACTGTACTACTCTGTAGTGTGAACGACAAGACCTCTCTTGAGCACCCGGGCGCGGGCCTGCGGTAGGGAGGGGCGAGGGGCTTAGGAGCGGTAGAACCCGCCGCCCGCGGCGAGGTCGCGCAGAGCGTCGGAGGGCCGGAAGCGCTCGCCGAGGGTGCCGGCCAGGCGTTCGAGGGCGGCGATGAGCGTGTCGAGACCCTGATGGTCGGCCCAGCGGCACAGGCCGCCACGGAACGGTGGAAAACCGGCGCCGAGGATCATCGCCAGGTCGAGGGTGGCGGCGTCGGGAACCACGCCCTCGGCGAGGCAGCGAGCCGCCTCGTCGACCATCGGCAGGACCAGGCGCTCGGTGATCGAGCCGTTGTCGCCGCTGCCGGAATGGGAGGGGATCGCCAGCCGTCGGAGCGCCTCGCCGTCGGGGGTCCGCTTGCCCCCGGGGCCGTGGCGGTAGAAGCCGCGGCCGGTCTTTTCGCCGAGGTGACCGGGCTCGAAGAAGGCGCCCTGCCAGTCCCACTCGGGGAGCACGACGCGCTCCGGGAAGGCGTCCTCGAGCACCCGGGCCACCTTGATCCCGATGTCGAGCCCGACTCGGTCGAGAAGCGCCACCGGGCCCATGGGGAAACCCCACTCGAGCATCGCCTCGTCGATGGCCTCCATCGCCGAGCCCTCACCGAGCAGCCACATCGACTCGGTGAGATAGAAGATCAGCAGCCGGTTGACCAGGAAGCCAGGGCTGTCGCGGACCGCCACCGGCGTCTTGCCGAGACGTCTGACGAAGGCCGTGGCACGGGCGGTGATCTCCGGATCGGTGGCCGCGCCGGCCACCACCTCGACCAGCGGAATCCGGTGGACCGGGTTGAAGAAGTGGAGCCCGAGGACGCGCTCGGGGTGTGGGGTGGTCTCCGCCAGGGCCTCGACCGACAGCGACGAGGTGTTGGTCGCCAACACGGTGCTTTCGGGAACCCGCTCGGCGAGCTCGCGGAAGACCTGCCGCTTGACCTCGAGGTCTTCGACCACCGCCTCGACGATCAGCTCGCTGCGCTCGAAGCCGTCCAATCCGAGGCACGGCTGGATCCGGGCCATGGCTTCGCGGGCCTCGGCACGGGTCATGCGGCGGCGCTTGATGCGTCCGTAGACCAGCTTCGAGGCGTGGCTCATACCCTGCACCAGGGCTGCGGAGCGGATGTCCGAGAGTCGCACCGGCAGACCGCCGGCCACCGCCGCCTGGTGGGCGATGGCGCCGCCCATCAGTCCGGCGCCGACGACTCCGACCCGGCGGGGTGGAAGCGCCGCGGGTCCGGTGCCCCGCTTGCCGCCCTGGGTGAGGGCGAAGACGTGCTGCAGGTTCTTGCTCACGGTCCCCGCGGCGAGCTCGCCCAGGGCTCGCGCTTCGGCGTCGAAACCCGCGGCGGCCCCGTCCTCGACCCCGACCCGGATCACCTCGATGGCGCGCAGCGGCGCCGGGTACTTTCCCCGGCTCCGTTCCATCGTCCGCTTGCGGGCCTGGTCGAAGACGATGCGGCGCCCCAGCGGGTTCTTCTCGAGCAGCAGCTCGCGAAAATCGCGTTCGGGCCGGTGGGGGCGAAGGCCGTGGAGGACTTCGGTGGCGAAGCGGCGGACATGGTCGAGGAAGCCATGCTCCGGCAGCAGCGCGTCGACCAAGCCCAGATGCGCGGCGCGGGCACCCGGCAGGCTCTTGCCCGTGAGGATCACCTCGAGGGCATCGGTGAGGCCCACCACCCGCGGCAAGCGGACGCATCCTCCCCAGCCCGGGAGGATGCCGAGGCGGACCTCGGGCAGGCCGATGCGCAGATCCTCGCGATCGCTCGCCAGCCGGAAGGTCGAAGCCAGGGAGAGTTCGGTGCCACCGCCCATGCACGCGGCATGGATCGCGGCGACGGTGGGGAAGGGCAGCTCTTCCCAGGAGCGGAAGAGCGCCTGGCCGGCACGCGAGCCCTCTTCACCCGCCTCGGCCTGGGCGAGGCTCGCGATGAGCGAGACGTCGGCGCCGTGGCAGAACGAATCGGGTTTGGCCGAGAGCAGGACCAGGCAGCCGATGTCGTCGCGCTCGCGGAGATGGGACAGAGCCCGATCGAGGTCCTCGAGGGCCTCTCGGGTGAACAGGTTCACCCGACTCCCGGGCAGGTCGAAACAAAGCGTCGCCAGACCGTCGGCGGCGACGTCGAGGCGGAAGATGGGACGCTCAGCCAAGATGCTCTGCCCGGACTTCGTTCACGACGACCCCCGACCGGCGCTGGCTAGGCTCCGCCCGGCGGCACGGCAGCGGGGGTCTCAGTGCGCGCCTTTCTCGGCGCGCTGGTACATCGCCTCGATCTGGTCGGCGTACTTCTTGTTGACGATGCGGCGCTTCACCTTGAGGGTGGGCGTGAGCTCGCCGCCCTCGATGCTCCAATCCTCCGGCAGAAGGTCCCAGGCGTGGACCCGCTCGTACTTGGCGAGCTTCTGGTTGGTGTTCTCGATCTCGTCGCGGAACAGCTTCTGGGTCTTGGGATGGGCGAGCAGCGCTCCGATGTTCGAAGCGTCGATACCCTCCTTGGCGGCCCAGGCCGAGAGAGCCTCGAAATCGGGGACGACGAGGGCCGAGAGGAAGTTCCGCCGGTCGCCGATGACCATCACCTGGCCGATGAAACGGCTGCTCTTCAGCGCGTTCTCGATGGGCGCCGGAGCGACGTTCTTGCCGTAGGCGTTGACGATGAGCTCTTTCTTGCGATCGGTGATGCGCAGGAAGCGCTCGTCGTCGAACTCGCCGATGTCGCCGGTGTGGAACCAGCCCTCGGCGTCGATGGCTTCCGCGGTGGCCTCGGGCATCTTGAAGTAGCCCTTCATGATCTGCGGACCGCGGGCGAGGATCTCGCCGTCGTCGGCGATGACCATCTCGGTGTTGGGGATCGGGCGGCCGACGGTGCCGAGCCTGACCTTCCCCGGGCCGTTGACGCACAGCACGGGCGAGGTCTCGGAGAGGCCGTAGCCCTCGTAGATCGGGATCCCGGCTCCCCAGAAGAACTCCGCGACGTCCCGGGACAGCGGCGCGCCGCCGGACACCGCCATCCGGAACCGCCCGCCGAGACGCTCGCGGATCTTGGTGAAGACCAGGCTGTCGGCGATGGCGAGCTTGATACCCAGGAGTCCCGGCGGTGCCTTGTCCTGGAGGCGGTAGGGCAGCGCCTCGCGTCCGACGGCCACTGCCCAGTGGAAGATCTTCTGGCGCAGGGCCGGGGCCTGGGCGATGTTCTCCTGCACCTTGGCGAGCACCTTCTCGTAGACCCGGGGCACCGACACGAAGACGTGGGGCTTGACCTCCTGGAGGTTCTGCGCCACCACCTGCACCGACTCGGCGTAGGCGATCGAACAGCCGCGGTAGAAGTAGATGTAGTCGACGGTGCGCTCGAAGGAGTGGGACAGCGGCAGGAAGGAGAGGCTCGTGTACTCGGGGCGGATGTCGAGGTGCTGCACCGCGTTGACGATGTTCGAGACGATGTTGCCGTGGGTCAGCATCACGCCCTTGGGATTGCCGGTGGTGCCGCTGGTGTAGATGAAGGTCGCCAGGTCGTCGGGCTTGTTCTCCTTGGCGCGGCGCTCGAACTCCGCCGGGTCGGCGCCCTCCCCCTTGGCGATCAGCGCGTCGAGGGTCAGGGTGTCGCCGCCCCCCGCGCCGATGAGCACCAGGTGCTCGACCTGGGGCAGCGAGTCGTGGTGGTCGCGAAGCCCCTGCATCCGCTCGTCACCCTCGGCGAAGACGACCTTGGCCTCGCTGTTCTGGACGATGTAGGCCGCCTGGTCCGGCGTCAGCGTCGGGTAGACCGGGACCAGCACAGCACCGATGCACAGCGTCGCAAAGTCGACCACGGGCCAATGAGGTCCGTTCTCCGCCATCAGGGCGACCCGATCGCCACGCTCGACACCGAGATCGATCAACGCCTTCGCCAGCCGGTGGACCCGAGTCACCACCTCGGCGGTGGAGATGGGCTCGAACTGACCGTTCCTCTTGGTCAGGAGACAGTCGGGCTTGTCGTGGCCGGCGGTGATCAGGAATAGATCCGACAGGGTCTCTAGCGGCATGGAGCGGACACCTCCTGGACGTGGGTTCTTGGCTACTTATATCCCGGGACGGGGCGTCGAGGCATGCCGCGAAGCGGCAACTGCGCCGCCAATGCCGCACGTCGGCAAATCATGATACTGTCGCTCCCCTTTCGATTCGACGCGGCCGTCGCGGTCCTGGCGTCTCCCACGGCCGGGTCATCTCTTCTAGGAGAGACCGCCATGTCCGGCACGCGCATCGACGATCCCCAGCAGGCTCCCCTCAGCGGCTACCGCGAAGCCATCGATTCCCTCGATCGCGAGTTCATCCAGCTCCTGGCGCGGCGCATGGAGCTGGTCCGCAGCATCGGCGGTTTCAAGCGCGAGAACCCCGACGCTCCCTTGCGCGACGAGGATCGCGAGCGCGAGATCTTCCGCGTCTGGGCGGACGAGGCCGAGCGCGCGGGCCTCAGCCCCTATTTCGTCGGCCGTGTGCTGCGCGAGATGCTCAACTATTCGCGCCGCGACCAGGACCGCTTGCTCCGCCGGCCCGAAGCCCCGCTGGGGCCCGCCGCGGTGCGGGTCGGCTACCAGGGGACCACCGCCTGCTACAGCGACCTGGCGATCTCCAAGCTCTTCGCCAGCCGCGACGTCGAACGTCTCGAGCGCGTTGGCTTCCGCGATTTCGGTTCGGTGATGGACGCCCTTGAGAGCGGCCAGGTGACCTATGCCCTGCTGCCCATCGAGAACACCGTGGCGGGGAGCATCAACGACGTCTACGACCTCCTCGCCCAGCGGCAGGTGCACATCGTCGGGGAAGAGGTGTGGCCGGTCGAGCATTGCCTCCTGGGTGTTCCCGGGGCGAGCCTCGAGTCCATCGAGGTGATCCGCTCGCACCCCGTCGCCCTCCAGCAATGTTTGACCTTCCTCGGCGGTCTGGTCGGTGTGCGCATCGAGTCGCATTTCGACACCGCCGGTGCGGCGCAGTCGGTGGCCCAGGAGAAGGATCCGCGTATCGGTGCCATCGCTTCCGAGGAGGCGGCGAGCTATTGGGGGTTGTCCGTGCTGCGGCGCGAGGTCTCGGATCAAAAGGTCAACCTGACCCGATTCCTGTTGATCAGCCGCGAGCCCGAACCCGTCGACCCCCGCCGGGCGGCGAAGACCTCGCTGGTGATGGTCACGCGGCACCGCAAGGGTGCGCTCTACGAATGCCTCAAGGTGCTTTACGAGCACGACGTCAACCTGACCAAGATCGAGAGCCGGCCGCTGCCCGAGAAGCCCTGGGCCTATCGGTTCTACGTCGATCTCGAGGGCCGCGCCGAGGACCCGCAGGTGGCGGCGGCGCTCCACGAGCTGCGCCGGCACACCAACAGCCTCAAGGTGATCGGCACCTACGCCCGCCACGTCGACGGCGAGGTCGAGCTGCCGCTGCCGCGGCACCGCGAGACCGAGACCGCCGAGCCCGCACCGGCGGAGGCGCCGGCCGCGGTGTGCGCGGTGCCCAAGGCCAGCCAGGGCAAGCTCCACGCGCCCGCCTTTGCCGGCGAACGGCGGCCGGTCCACGTCGGACCGGTCGAGATCGGCGGTGACCGCTTCGTGCTCATCGCCGGTCCCTGCGCCGTCGAGACCCGCCAGCAGATCCACGAGGCGGCGTCCATCGTCCACAGCGCCGGCGGTGCCATCCTCCGCGGCGGCGCGTTCAAGCCGCGATCCTCGCCCTACTCGTTCCAGGGTCTCGGCTTCCCCGGTGTCGACCTGCTGAGCGAGGCGGGCCGCGCCTACGAGCTACCGGTGGTCACCGAGGTGCTGCAACCGGAGGACGTCTTCCGCGTCGCCGAGGGCGCCGACATGCTCCAGGTGGGCGCGCGCAACATGCAGAACTTCTCGCTCTTGAAGGAGATCGGGAAGTGCTCGAAGCCAGTGCTCCTGAAGCGCGGTCTGTCGGCGACCATCGAGGAGCTGCTGATGGCCGCCGAGTACATCATGGCCGGTGGCAACCACCAGGTGGTGCTCTGCGAGCGCGGCATCCGCACCTTCGAGACCGCCACCCGTAGCACCCTCGACGTCAGCGCGGTGCCGGTGCTCAAGGCCCGCACCCACCTGCCGGTGATCGTCG
>JAGQSE010000182.1 GCA_020439725.1 Acidobacteriota bacterium | reverse complement strand
GACATCGGCGCCAGCGAACGCGCCGCCATCCGCAACCAGGAAATCGGCTTCGTCTTCCAGGCCTTCAACCTGATCGGCGACCTGACCGTCTACGAGAACGTCGAGCTGCCGCTGACCTATCGCGGCATGCCCGCGGCGGAGCGCAAGCAGCGGGTCCAGAAGGCCCTCGAGCGTGTCGGCATGGCGCACCGCATGAAGCACTATCCGTCCCAGCTCTCCGGTGGTCAGCAGCAGCGCGTCGCGGTGGCCCGCGCGGTGGTCGGCGACCCGGCGATCCTGCTCGCCGACGAGCCCACCGGTAACCTCGACTCGGTCAATGGCGAGGCGGTCATGGGCCTGCTCAAGGAGCTCCACGAGGGTGGTGCCACCATCTGCATGGTGACCCACGACCAGCGCTACGCGAGCTACGCCAGCCGCACCGTGCACCTCTTCGACGGTCGTATCGTCGACGAGGACAGCGCCGAGGTGGCTTGAGCCTCGACCCGGCGGCTTTCGCCACTCCTCATCTCCGCCGCCGCTCGGTTTCCGGGCGGCGGCGTCCAGGGTCATGGAACCGCTGATCCGTCTGCGCAACCTCGAGCGCTACTACGAAACGCCCCACGGCCGGACCTACGTCCTGCGCCGCATCGATCTCGACATCCGGCGCGGCGAGTTCGTCACGATCATGGGCCCTTCGGGCGCCGGCAAGTCGACGCTGCTCCACATCCTGGGCCTGCTCGACGAAGGCTGGCACGGCGAGTACGTCCTCGACGGCCGTCCGGTGCACGAGCTCTCCCGCAAGCAGCGCACCCTCCTGCATCGCGAGGCCATCGGCTTCGTCTTCCAGCGCTATCACCTGCTCGACGACCTGACGGTCTACGAGAACCTCGACCTGCCGCTTTCCTACCAGGGCGTCGCCCGCGCCGAGCGCCAGGCCCGGGTCGCGGATGCTCTCGATCGGTTCCGGATCGTCGCCAAACGCGACCTCTATCCCAATCAGCTCTCCGGCGGCCAACAACAGCTGGTGGCCATCGCCCGGGCGGTCATCGGGCGTCCGTCGGTGATCCTCGCCGACGAGCCCACGGGCAACCTCCACTCGGCCCAGGGTGAAGAGATCATGGAGCTCTTCCGCCAGCTCAACGACGAGGGCGTGACCCTCGTCCAGGTCACCCACTCGGAGGCCAACGCCGCCTACGGCCACCGCATCGTCCGCCTCCTCGACGGCTGGATCGCGGATCCGTGAGCAACGCGCGGCGGCCCCGGGTCCTGGTCGCGGACGACCAGCGGGACGTGCTCGAGGCGTTGCGCCTGCTGCTCCGGAGCGAAGACTTCGAAGTCCGGGTGGTCGGCTCGCCGGCGGAGGTGCTGTCGGCCCTCGCCGAGGACGATTTCGACGTCCTGCTGATGGATCTCAACTACGCCCGTGACACGACCTCCGGGCGCGAAGGGCTCGAGCTCCTCGAACGGGTACGCAGCGCCGACAGCGCGCTGCCGGTGGTGGTGATGACCGCCTGGGGCAGCGTCGAGGTGGCGGTGGAGGCGATGCGGCTCGGAGCTCGCGACTTCGTCGAGAAGCCGTGGGACAACGCGCGGTTGGTTTCGATCCTGCGCAACCAGGTCGAGCTCGGCCAGGCGCTCCGCCGGGGCCGCCGCCTCGAGGCGGAGAACCGGTTGCTGCGCGGCGAAGCGGCGCCGACGCTGATCGGTCGTTCCCCCGCCATGGAACCGGTCCTGGAGCTCATCGAGCAGGTGGGTCCCTCGGACGCCAACGTGCTGGTCACCGGCGAGAACGGCACCGGCAAGGGCGTCGTCGCCCGCGCCTTGCACGCGCTCTCGGCGCGGGCGCAGAAGCCCTTGATCTCGGTCAACGCCGGGGGGCTCTCGCCCGGGCTCTTCGAAAGCGAGCTCTTCGGCCACGTC
>JAGQSE010000181.1:8710-9321 GCA_020439725.1 Acidobacteriota bacterium | reverse complement strand
TCGTGGCTACGGAGCAGAAGCTCCTCCGCCAGCAGACGGTAGGCTCCGGCACCGGTGGACTGGGGAGCGAACTCGAAGATCGTCTGGCCGGCGCCGGGGGCCTCCGCCAGCCGGACGTTGACCCGGATCTCGACGCCGAAGACGCGGTCGCCGTAGTCGTTGCGGATCTGCTCGACATAGTCGCGGGTGATGCGTACCCGGTAGTCCACCTGGGTGAGGAGGAGACCGAGCAGCTGGCTCCGGCTGCCGGAGCGAAAGCGGATCCGGTCGACCGCCCCGAGGAAGTTCTCGAGCCCGTCGAGAACCAGGAACTGGGGCGTCATGACCACCATGTGCGCGTCGGCCACCGCCAGGGCGGCGGAGGGCAGGAGCGAGAGCCCCGCCGGGCAATCCATGAAGATCAGGTCATAGTCGGCTTCGACCTCGGCCAGCGGTGCCTTGAGACAGTGTTCCCGCTGGCGGCTCTGGTGCAGCTCGAGGTCCATCGAGGCGAGATCCACCGAGCCGGTGACCAGATCGAGACCGGCCACCGGCGTCTTGCGCACCGCCTCGCGCATCGGCAGCCGACCGTGGAGGACGTCGGCGCTCGACGGGGCGAGCTGCGAGCGCGG
>JAGQSE010000181.1:0-8618 GCA_020439725.1 Acidobacteriota bacterium | reverse complement strand
CGTCGTCTTTCCGACCCCGCCTTTGCGGCTGATCAGTGCGGTCTTCACGGTGGGTTCCAAGGGGAGCTGTCGCTGTCCGGGGACAGCGGGGCCTCGCCCGATGCTCGCGCTGCTTCGAATGACGGAACGCTCCAGGGGGGGCGTCGATCTCGACCATTATAGGGAAGCCGGTGGCGTTGCGCGGCCCTCGAGGGAGATGGCCGGCTCGAGCCGTCGTTTCGCTCTTCGGGCGATTGCTATGATCTCGCCGAAGACCGCCCCCATGCAGATCCTCGAGCTCGACCTCCGCGAAGTCCGGCTGCCGCTCTGCCGCCCCTTCGTGACCGCCGCCGGCAGGACCGAGGTTCGGCGGACGCTGGTGCTTGCCGCGGTCGACGAAGAGGGGCGTCGCGGCTGGTCGGAATGCGTCGCTCTCGAGCGTCCCGACTACCTGCCCGAGACCCTCGACCTCGCCTGGTGGACGCTCCAGCACTGGTTCGCGCCGCGGCTTCTGGGCCACGAGCTCGCCGACCCGGCGACAGCCGAGACCGTCCTCGCCGCCGGTGTCCGCGGTCATGCGATGGCGCGGGCTTCGCTCGAAATGCTGTGCTGGGAGCTCGAGGCGCAGCGCCGCGAAGTGCCGCTGGCACGCCTCCTCGGTGGCGAGCGCGAGACCGTCGACGCCGGGCTGGTGCTGGGTATCGAGCCGTCGGTGGACCAGCTGGTCGAGCGGGTGGAGCGTGCGGTGACGGAGGGGTACCGCCGGATCAAGCTCAAGATCGCCCCGGGGGCCGATCTAGAACCGCTGACTGCGGCGCGCGAGGCTGTCGGTCCGACGGTGGCGCTGGCGGCGGATGGCAATTGCGCCTACACGCTGGACGACGCCGACCACCTCGCGCGGCTCGATGGCCTCGGTCTGGAGTTCCTCGAGCAACCCCTCGGCTGGGACGACTTGGCGGAGCATGCGGTGCTCCAGCGGCGTCTCGCGACATCTCTTTGTCTCGACGAGAGCGTCCGGAGCGAGGGCGCCGCGCGGAGCATGCTCGCGCTCGGCGCCGCTCGCGTGCTCAACCTCAAACCGGCTCGCGTGGGCGGTTTCGGCGCGGCGAAGCGGATTCACGACCTGTGTCGCCAGCGGGACGTTCCCGTGTGGTGCGGCGGGATGCTCGAGAGCGGCATCGGCCGCGCCTACACGGTCGCGCTGGCTTCGCTGCCGGGGTTCACGCTGGCCTCGGACCATGCGCCCAGCGCCCACTACTGGCAACGCGACCTGGTCCGACCCGGCTGGACGATGGACGCCGAAGGCCGGATCCGCGTTCCCCACGAGCGTCCGGGCCTAGGCGTCGACGTCGACCTCGACGCCCTCGACGACCTCACCGTGCGGCGGGTCACGCTACGCGCGCGGTGATCACCGCCCGAGCACCGACCCCGACGCCGGGTAGGCCTGGCGCAGGATGGTGCCGAGGGTGGAGGCGAGGATCCGGCGCAGCCGCGGCGCGAGGACCGCGCTCTCGCCGGTTGTCTGCGCGTCGCGCCAGGCGCCGGTGAGGTCGCCGGAAGCCGCCGCCAGGGCCTGGTCGACGGCGCGGCGCCAGTGCTCGGGGTGCTCGCGGTCTTCGAACCGGCCACGGCCACGGCCGAAGTGAGCCACCGCCAGGTAGCGCAGCAGGACCTGCCGTGCCAGCTCGTCGAGGAAGGCCGGCGACCAGCTCACGGCCGGCTCGCCGCGCAGCTTGACCATCTCGTGGGCGCGGGTCAGCCCGGCACCGCTCAGGGCGCCGAGGATCGCCCCCGCCACGAGCCCGCCGCCGAAGGTCAAGCCGCCGGCGAGCATGTCCGCCGCCAGGCCACCCACGGCGCCGGAGAGCGCACCCCCGAGCAACGCGCCCTGTTCGACCGACAGATCCGTCGTTCCCTTGACCAGGTAGGCGTCGATGCGCTTCTCGACCACTGCCGCCGAGCGGCCTTCGAGCTCGTGGAGGGCGATCAGCCCGTCCATCAGCCGCTGCGTGTCGCTCTCGAGCCGCTCGCCCAGGGCGGTCATCGCCTTCTTCTTGTCCGCGCGGTCGGGCCGGCCGCTGGGCAGTGCCTCGCGGTCGGTGGCGGCGCGCGCCAGGTAGTCGGCCATGCCGTCGAGGCTGCGCTCGAAGACCTGCCGGTTGCGGCGGTTCCAGGCCGCCACCAACCGGTCCATCACCGCTCGCTTGGCGTCCGGGAGGAGGGCGCTGACCCGTTCGAGGAGCACCCCTTCCTGGACCCAGCAGCGGGTGAAGGCGTCGAGGGAGAGGACTCCGCCGACGATGGGCCAGAAGGCGACATGGTGACGCCAGGCCTCGACCGTGCGCAGCGCCGCCTCGGAGCCCGGGGCGACGGTGCCGGTCTGGTTGAGGAGCAACATCACCGGTCGCCCGATCCAGGTCAAGAGGTCGAGCTCGTGGCGCACATAGCCGGCCTCGGCGGGCTGCTCCGACGCGTTGACCAGGTAGAGCACCGCGTCGGCCTTCTCCTGGATGTTGCGCGCCGCCTGCTGGCTGCTCCACAGGGGCCTGTCCGCGACGCGGTCCCAGACCTGCGCCAGGAACCAGCCGATGGGGCTTTCGAGATCCCGCAGCCGACGCATCAGGCGCACCGTATCGCCGAAGCCCGGGGTGTCCCACAGCAGGAGCTGGGCGTCCTCGGTCTCGATGAGCGGGTGAACCTCGGCCACCTCGGTGACGTGGGCCTGGTCGAGGACCTGGCCGATGTCGCGCCGCAGTAGGGTCCGAGCCAGCGTCGTCTTGCCGACGTTGGTGTGCGAGATCAGGCTCAGCTGGACGGTATCCATGGACTTGGCGCCGGCGGCCGTGCCTCAGCAGCGTGCCTCGGCCTCCTCCTCGAGGGCGGTGTTGAGCACCTTGTGGACGTCGGCGGCGGACAGGGTCTCTAGATCCACCTGGGCGATGGCGCGGCCCGGCCCACGAACGATGCGTTCCCAGGCCCGCTGGCGCTCCTCGAGCCGCCGGCGCCCTTCTTCATCCGATCCGAGGCGCTCGCGATAGCGGCTCTGGTCGATCACCACGAGGAGCGGCTCACCCTCGCTCACCAGCTGGCCTTCGACCTGTTCGAGGAAGTCGCCGTGGACCTCGGCCTCGGGGGTCTGGGCCAGGTTGAAGAGCACCGTCGCGGTGCGCGCCCCGTCGTCCACCGAGTCGGCAGCCGGGGGATCGCCGCCATAGTCGACCGCCTCGTGGCGCCTCAGGTTGCTGCGGCTGCCATAGAGATCGAGGAGCGCGGTCTGGAGACCGTCGAGAACCCGCGGCGCCGGATCGTAGCTGTAGGGCAGCATCTCCACCCGCAGACGTTCGCCGCGGCCGGCGGCGAGGATGCGCCGGAAGTAGGCACCGTGGGTGTCGATGGGCAGGCGCCGTCGCAGCCGCGCGACCCGCAGCGAATCGGCGGTGAAGAGCAAGGTACGAGGGATGCCGACGACCAGCAGCGCGGTCATGGCGTAGAGGTGGATCCACGGCGCCGCGGGGCCGGCTTCGGGGGCGCGCATCGACTCGAGGGCCTCGGTGGTCGGTATCGGTTGATGAAGGAGCGCCGACGCGGGCGTGAAGACCAGCGAGAACAGCCGGTGGACGCCGGCGGCGTCGAGGAAGGTGCTCTCCCAGGTGGCCCGGTACTCGAAGATCAGACCCCGGGCGTACATCCCACCGATCATGCCGAGGACGAGGAAAAGGGCGCCCAGGTGGAGGAGGCGGCGGCCGCGGGCAGCCACCAGCGGTGCCGAGACCGCGCGCCAGGCGCTCAGGAAGGAGCTCGTCGCCCGGCCGACGAGAGACGCCTTCTCGGGGGCCTCGGCGCGCAGCCGCGACGCCGCGCGGCGCAGGTAGCCCAGCGTCAGGAGCGGCGCCAGGAGACGCCCGAGGCCATTTCCCGGCTGGGTCTTGCGGCCGCGCAACAGCCACACCGAGGCGAACGCGACGTAGACGAAGAGGTTCCAGGTCAGCGCCCCGAGGAGCGGCAGGCTGAGCAGGTTGACGTGGCGGAGAGGTCCGAGGGCGTTGGAAAGGAGGCCCAGGGCAAAGGCGCCGAGGGCCAGCGCGGTGCCGAGGCCGGCGCCCAGCCGGGTCACCCGCCGCACGCCGGGGAGCATCGGAGCCAGGGCGTCGAGGTCGGGGAGGAGGCGCTCGGCGCGGTCCGCCACCACCCTCGCAGCGGTGGTGGTGGCGGACAGGTCCGGTTGCTTCGCCAGGGCGGCGGTGGTGGCCCGGCGCCGGGCCTCGGTCTTGAGCCAGCGGCCGTCCGGGTCCGCTTCCTCGAAGGACCGGACCAGGAAGACCGCTTGAGCCTGGCTCTCGTCGAGGTATGCCGTCTTCCCCACGATGCGCCGAGTCTATCGCGGCACCCCGAGGCCCGGCGTCGCGGCTACTGCAGGCGGTAGGTCACCGTGACGGTGATCCGCACCGGTACGGGCACGCCGTGGAGGGTCGCCGGGCTGTAGCGCCAGCGGCGGACCGCCGTCACGGCCTCCTGCTCGAGGCCCATGGGCAGACCGCGCATCACCTGGACGTCGGTGACCCGGCCCTCGGCGTCGAGGGTGGCGTCGAGGATCACCAGCCCTTCGACCCGGTGGCGCCGTGCCAGCTCCGTGTAGCGGGGCTCGGGTTGGTCGAGGGGGACCGGCGCCCGGACGTCGCCGGTGACCCGGAGGATCTCCGTGGGTGGCTCCGGCGGCGGCTCGGTGGGCAGGTTCACGAGATCATCGGTGGGGACGAGCTCGAACGTGGTTTGGAGAGGTACCGTGGTTCGCTCGATGGGCTCCGGCGGCGCCGGGGTCGGCGGCTCGGGCACCGGGATCCGCACCGTCGCCTCCTGCGGTTTCGTCTCCGGTGGTTTCGTCGGCGGTGGCGGAGACTGGCGCGGGACGTTCGCCAGCGGGACCGGCGTGGCGTAGACCGTCGGCTTGGGCGGTGGCGGCGACGACGCCGGGAAATAGAGCGTGAAGAGGAGGGCGTGGCCGGCGATGGCGAAGGCCCAGGCACCGGTGCGGGTGCGAGGGTCCTCGGGCTCCGGCTGCCAGCGGGGGAGCGTGGTCTCGGGAGGGGTCTCGGTGTGGATCATGGCGCCTCCTTTCCGATGTCTGCCGTTCCGGGGGCCGGTCCATCCGGTGAACGGCCTGTGCGATCTTGGACCCGGCAGACGGGAATGTGGTTCCCGACGTCCGTGTTGCTCTTGCCGTGAACGATTCTCTGCGCGCCTCCCTCGCGCCGCGGTCTCGACGCCGCGGGCCCTCTCCGCGGTCCGGTGCCGGCCTGCGGCTCCTCCCGGTGCTGCTCACCGCCGTCTGTCTCGTGCCCTGGCTCCTGGGCGCCGGCAAGGGGGACAAGAAGAAGTCGGCCGACGACACGCCACAGGGCCGGGTCGAGGTGACCGAGACCCCTGCCGAGGACCTGGTCTTCATCGTCGCCATCGACGGTGCGACGGAGGAGGTCCTCAAGGTCGATTACGACGCCCGCTTCGCGCGCGTCCGCGTGCTCTGCCCCAAGGGGGACCCCGCGCTGCCGGCGAGCTGCTCCGAGACCGTTCTGCGGCGCATCGGCTTCCCGCCCAAGGTGGAAGACCCGAAGGGGACGTGCGAAGGCGGTCTGAGCCTGGTCGCGGTGGTCATGAACGGCCGGCCGGTGACCGAGACGGTGCCCCAGCACAAGGTCAAGCCCAAGCGTGACCTGCGGTGGTATGTCGCCGGGTCCACCATGGAGGCCGGGGGGACCGTCACCGCCAGCTATGGCTGCGTCCTCTCCGACGAAGCCGCCCCCGACGCCGAGACTCAGCCTCAGCAGAGTCCGCCGACGCCCTGACGCGCCCTCGCTTCGCCCCGACATCGCCTCGATTCCCGGGTACTCTGCCCTCGGTCGGCGGTGACCGACGCTCAGTACCTCGAAGTCGCCGCCGGAGTGCCTTTTGACCCCCCGGGGGCGCTGAGGATAGGCTTTGAACGTCCTCACCGCGGCGGTCGGAGCCCCGAGCCGCCCCTCTTGCCGACTGGACGACACCATGACCACCACCCAGACACCGGCCGCGGTCCGTCACGCGGTGCTTCCCGGCGACCTCCTGCGCGGCCTCTGGTACGGGGCCAAGACCCTGATCAAGGCGCCGTTCTACAAGCTCTACCAGCGCCGCTTGGGCGCCCAGTCGGTGACCTGGCGCCTGCCGCGTCACATCGGCTTGATCATGGACGGCAACCGCCGCTTCGCGCGCAGCTCGGGGCTCGGGAGCACCAGCATCGGTCACGCCCGCGGTGCCGAAAAGCTCATGGAGGTGCTCTCCTGGTGCTACGAGATGAACATCCCAGTGGTCACGGTGTGGAGCTTCTCGCTCGACAACTTCAACCGCGACACGTCGGAGGTGGAGGCTCTGCTAGAGCTCTTCGAGGCGAAGACCCGCGAGATGGTGGACAACGACGAGGTCCACAGCCGCCAGGTCCGGGTGCGCTACATCGGCAAGCTCGAGCTGCTGCCCGATAGCCTGCGCCGCGCCATCGCCGCGGTCGAGGAGGCCACCGCCGGATACACCCGCTTCCATCTCAACATCGCCATGGCCTACGGCGGTCGCGAGGAGATCACCGACGCCTTCCGCAGCTACCTCCACGAGCAGCAGAGCCAGGGGCACGAGCTCGGCGAGGTCCTCGCCGACTTCGACGACCGCTGTCTCGAACCCTACCTCTACACCTCGGGGCTGCCGGAGCCCGACCTCATCCTGCGCACCAGCGGCGAAGTCCGGTTGAGCGGCTTCCTGTTGTGGCAGAGCGCCTACTCCGAGTACTACTTCTGCGACGCCTGCTGGCCCGCGATCCGCAAGATCGACTTCCTGCGTGCCCTGCGCACCTTCAACCACCGCCAGCGCCGTTTCGGGCGCTGAGCTCTCCGAGCACCACCCTCAGAAGGCGGATCGGTCCGCCGCCAGCGCCCAACCCTTGGGGTAGAGGCTGGTGAGGAGCCCCGCGTCCCGCTGGTGTGAGGCGACCCCGAGGGCGATGCCGTCGTGGCGCACCAGGAGCGGGCCCCCTGCGAGGCCTGTCGCGGCATTCGCGGGTAGAGCCTGGTCGCGGCGGCGCAGGAAGGTCTCGGTCGCGGCTCGGTCCAGGTCGACGACGTTTCGCCGGGCGGCGCCGCCGAACAGCATCGCCGCCTCGGTGGTCGGCTTGGGGATGGCCATCTGGGTGTGGAGAAAGCTCATTCCCAAGGTCTTGGTCTCGGGTCTCGCTGCCACCCGGACGCCCCCGGCGACGATCGACAGCTGGCGCAGGCTGGTGCGCACGATCCGGTGGCCGTCGAAGACGCCGGTGGGTAGGTCGTAGCGTTCGGCCAAGTCGTTGAGCCACGGATCCGGCTCCTCTGAGAGCTCGAGAGGCGCGACGTCGACGGCGTCGTGACCCACCGGCGCCAGCTTGTCGAGGACCGCGACGAAGAAACCGCCGGTGTCGTTGTGATGCGGGTAGGCGCGGAGAGCCCGGTGGAGATCTTCGGCCAGCGCCCGGCCTCGCCAGTGAGTGAGCCCGGGCGACGAGCGAAACCCTTCGATCCGCGCCGGCCGCACAGCCACCGAGCCCGGCGGCAAGGCCGAGAGCAGGCGGTCGACGACCAGCTCGTTCTCCTCCGGAGCGTAGGTGCAGGTCGAATAGACCACGCGACCGCCGACCCGGGTGAGCTGCAGGGCCTTTCGTAAGAGAGCGAACTGAAGACCGGTGAGCGCACCCGGGGCGCCGGGAGGCGGCCGATCCGACTGGCTGGGAAACTTCCGCGACGTGCCCTCGCAGCTGCACGGGACGTCGGCGAGGACCCGGTCGAAGGCGCCGGCGCCAGCCGGGTAGTTGGCGCCGTCGTGATGCGTCGTGGCGTAGTTGGTGATCCCCAGGCGGTCGAGAGCGCGGCGCAGCACGCTCATGCGTCCGAAGTTACGGTCGTTGGCGACGACGCAGCCGGTGACGCCGACGCGGAGCGCGATCTGCGCCGTCTTGTTCCCCGGCGCCGCGCACAGGTCGAGGATTCGCTCTCCGGGTTGCGGGTCGAGGAGCGCGACGGGCAGCAGCGAGACTTCCTCCTGGACGTGGAACAGCCCTGTCAGGTACTCGAAGCGGTTGCCCGGCGCGGTTTCGCCGGGGCCGAGTCGGAAGGCGCCGTCGAGCCAGGGCAGGGGCTCGAGATCGATCCCGTCGGCGGCGAGGCGCGCCGCAAGGGCCTCGCCGGAGATCCGTGCGGGGTTGGCCCAGATACACACCGGCAGCGGCCGGTCGAGGGCCTCGCGGAAGGCTGCCGGGTCGTCGAGGAGCTCGCGGTAGCGCTCGAAACCGGCGAGGTCGACGCTCGGCACCGTCAAGCCGCGACCAGCCTGCGACAGGTGTCGACCGCGACGTGGACGAACGCGGCGGCGGCCTCGGCCTGCGCCCCGGGCTCCGGGATCGCGACCAGCCCGGCGGCCGGCAGGACGGCGCCAAACCAGCCCTCGTCGACCCAGCGACCGCCGGCCGGGAGCTCGGGGAGCCTGCCGGGGCTCTCGGGGCGCGGCCAGGCGTTGACGTAGAAATAAGGCTCGGGCTGGTCCGCGTCGCCGGGGGTCATGCCGACGCCGACACTGCGGACCGCAGCCGGATCGTCGGC
>JAGQSE010000180.1 GCA_020439725.1 Acidobacteriota bacterium | reverse complement strand
CTCGGCGCCACCAAGGTGCAGATCGGCTTCCAGAGCCTCTCGGACCGCGTCCTCGCGCTCAACCGGCGCGGTCACGACGTCGAGGCCACGCGCCGCGCGGTGACGCTGCTCCGCCGCGCCGGGTTCAAGCTCCACGCCCACTGGATGGCCAACCTCTACGGCTCGTCGCCGGAGCTCGACCTCGAAGACTTCGGTCGTCTTTTCGCCGATCCGGCGCTCCGTCCCGACGAGCTCAAGATCTACCCCTGCAGCCTCCTCGAGTCGGCCGAGCTCTACGACATCCACCGCGCCGGCAAGTGGCGGCCTTACACCGACGACGAGCTGCTCGAGGTGCTGGTGGGCTGTCTCGGACGGGTGCCGCCGTGGTGCCGGGTGACCCGGGTGATCCGCGACATCCCCTCCCACGAGATCGTCGTCGGCAACCGCAAGACCAACTTCCGCCAGCTGGCCGAGGCCGAGCTCGCGCGTCGCGGCGGGCGATGCCGTGACATCCGGGCGCGCGAGGTCCGCGGACGTCGAGTCGAGGCCGGCGAGGTCTCGCTCCGGCGCCACGAATACGCCACCCGCGGCGGCCGCGAGGTCTTTCTCGAGATGATCGACGCGGAGGAGCGAATCGCGGGCTTCCTACGTCTCTCGCTGCCGACCGGCGCAGCACCCTGCGCCGAGCTCGACGGCGCCGCTCTGCTCCGCGAGGTCCACGTCTACGGCGCCCTGGCGGCCTTCGGTGAAGCGCCCGACGGCGCCGCCCAGCACCGCGGCCTCGGCCGCCGGCTGGTGACCGAAGCAACGAGCGAGGCCGCCGCGGCGGGCTATCGGCACCTGGCGGTCATCTCCGCCGTCGGCACCCGCGGCTACTACCGCACGCTGGGCTTCGAGGACGGCGAGCTCTACCAGCACCGGGCGCTGCCCCCGGGCTGCTGACTAGCCGTCGTCTTCCTCCGACCGTCCTTCGGCCCACGGAGCCATCGGCTCCCGGAGCTCCGGGAGCAGCGCCCGGAGCTCCTCGAGGACGGGGGCTTCCGCAGGGTCACCGGCCAGGTTGTGCCACTCGTGGGGATCCGCCTGGTGGTCGTAGAGCTCCTCGCCGCCGTCGCGATAGAAGACCGCCCGCCAGCGCTCGGTGCGCACCGCAGCCTCGCGCCGCTTGAAGGACAGCGCCGGGTGGTTCCAGGGAGTCTCCGGCGACTGCCACAAGGGTTCAAGGCTGACGCCGTCTAGCCCGGGCACCGGTGCCAGACCGGCGAGCTCGACGAGCGTCGGGTAGAGGTCCACCAGGCTCACGGGCTGCTCCGAGCGCCCAGGCTCGACGCCAGGCCCGGCCAGCAGCAGCGGCACCCGAACCCCTTCCTCCCACAGCGTCCCCTTGCGCCAATGCTCCTTCTCGCCCAGGTGGAAGCCGTGATCGGACCACACGACGAAGATCGTCTCGGCCGCCCGCGGGCTGGCGTCGACGGCGTCGAGAAGCCCGCCGAGGGCCTTGTCGGAAAGCTCGATGGAGGCCAGGTAGGCGGCCACGGCGTCGTGCCAAGAACCGGCCGCGACGATCTCGGCGTGCTCGTCGCGGCGGCGGGCGATCAGCTGGCCGACCTCGGGCACGTCGTCGAGATCCCCCTCGAGGGTCTCGGGGAGCACCGTTTCGGCGGGCGGGTAGTGCTCGAAAATCTCCCGCGGGACGTACCAGGGCAGGTGGGGCGCGGTCAGTCCGACACCCAGGAAATACGGGTCGGTACCGGCACGGCGGACGTAGTCGGTGGCCCAGGCGGTGACCTGGAAGTCGTAGGTGGCGTCCTCGGGAGCGTCGATGGCCGCCCAATCGAGGGTCGCCTCGGCACCGACCAGGCCGTTGGCAGGGCGATGCCGGGGACCCGGGCCGTGGACCTTGGGTTGGGCTTCCTGCCAGCTCTGCGGGTCCTCGTCGTGGAAGATCTTGCCGGCGGCGGCAGTGCGATACCCGTGGGCGGCGAAGTACTGCGGCAGCGTCACGACGTCGGGCAAGCCCAACCGCAGCGGCTGGCGGTTGTCGTAGATCCCCGTCGAGGTCGGCAGCAAGCCGGTGAGCACCGACGAGCGCGACGGATTGCACAGCGGGGCGGTCGAGTAGGCGTGGGTGAACACCCGCCCGCGCGCCGCCAGCCGGTCGAGGTTGGGCGTCCGCACCTGCGGGTGCTCACCGAGAAAGCCGACCCACGCGTTGAGGTCGTCGATGACCACGAAGACGACGTTCGGGTGCCGCGACTCCCCCTTGGGAGCCTGGGCCCCTGCCGCCGGCGTCGGCGAGCCCGCAGGCTCCGAGCAGGCGGCGACGAGCCCCGCGACGAGGGTCGGCACGAGGAGACGACAGAGGATCCGGACGATGTGGCGCCCCCGGTGGGGAGCGGTGGGCAAGGCGCTCATCGATGCATCGTACCCCCGTGCCGGCAGCGGCGGAACCACGAACTCGGGCCGCGAGGCCGAGGCCCCGGGACGCACGGCTAGAGCGTCAGATAGAGCAGCGTCACCACGACGAAGTAGACAGGCCAGAAAATGGCGCCGAAGAAGCGCCAGGCGATGATCAACCCGAGCAGGGCGAACATCGGCTGCGCCACGAATTCCTGGTAGCGCACCGCCCACGAGTGCGGCAGGACCAGCTGGACCACCGCGGCGCCGTCGAGGGGCGGCAACGGCACCAGGTTGAAGAGGAAGAGCAGGAAGTTGAGCGAGAAGAGGATCGAAAGCACCGCGGCCAGGCCGTCACCCGCCCCCGCCGCCGCGCCCACCACGATGTGGTCGATGTCGAAGGGGCCCTCCGTTGGCACGGCCAGATAGCCGGTGGCGAAGCCGATCTTGAGCCCCACGGCGGCGAGGAGCATCAGCACGAGATTCGACACCGGCCCGGCCAACGCCATCAAGCCCGCGCGCTTCGGGTGCCGCGCCGCCCAATGGGGGTCGTAGGGAGCGCTCGCCCAGCCCATCATCCACCCCATCAGCGCGAAGGAGAGCAGCGGCACGACGACCGTCCCGAAGGGCTCGCGGAGGATGTGGGGAATCGGGTTGAGCGTCACCTGGCCGCCACGGTAGGCGGTCTCGTCACCGAGCTTGAGCGCCGCCCAGGCGTGGGACGCCTCGTGGACCGTCAGCGAGAAGACGAACACCACATACCAGGCGACGCCGTAGAGCAGTGTTTCGGGGGAGGCGTCCATGCCGGGGTTCTAGCACAACCGGCCTCGGCGACGACAGCGCGAGGCCCGGTTTCGATGACGAACCGGGCCCCGGGTTTCGATCACAAGCAGGTCGCCGTCAGCGCACCATAAGCGGCGTTGAACGAAGCGACGCACACCGGCACCGCCGACGCCGGATAGGTAACTCCCCCGGACAGCTGGCTGGCGCCCACCGCAACGGCGGTGCTCGCGTTCTGAATCCGAACCGCCAGCTGCTCGCCCTCGAGGGTCGACTGGTTGACCCGGGTTGACGAGCCCGGACCGCCGTTGGCGTAGAGCGCGAAGCTCTTGTTGGGTCCCGCCGAACGCAGCACCGAGCTCCCCAAGAAGACGTTGCCGCCGCGGTTGAACAGCGCTACCGAGACCTCGTTGGCCGACGTGCTGACAGTCACCTCTTGGATGTCCGGGAAGGTGCCATCGAGGACCACGATGCCATAGGCGTCGGTGCCGCCCAGGACCGACAGGCGGTTGTTGGTGATGCGCGGCGAAGAGCCTCCGGAGATCTCGATGCCGGTGTTGACGACGCTGCTCGAGATCACCGCCGAGACCCCTTCGACCACCGGCGTGGCGTTGTTCTGGATCCGCAGCCCGACATTGCCCGAGGTGCTCGAGTCGAGGATGAAGACGAACATCTCGTTGATGATCGGGCCACCGCCGTCGACCAGCAAACCGACAGCCTCGCCGTTGACCGAGTTGACCCGCGGGAAGACGCCCGACAGGCGCGGATTGCTGTTGGTGGTCACCATCCCGGTGGAGCCGCTGGTGTTCGAAACCTCGATGTTGATGCGGGTCACCTTGAGCTCGCTGCTCGAGTTGCGGATCCCGACCCCAGAGCCCGCGGCGGTGTTGACCACCGTCAGATTGCGGATCTCGGCATCGACGCCGGCGTTGACCACGATCGTGTTCGAGGTGAAGGCCAGGCTCGTGGTCTTCTGGATGAAGGTCGAGTTGCGCCCCGATCCTTCGACGTCGACGAAGTTCTTCATCACCAGCTCCGCCGAGCCGAGGTCGAAGATCCCGGGCTCGACCTTGATCAGCCAGGGATTGGTCGCGCTCGCGGTGGTGATCGACGCCAGCGTGGCGAGGAGGCTGGCGCCGTTGGCCGCCGGCGTGCCGCCACCCAAGACGATGGCGGTGCGCTGATAGGGCGGCGTCGCCTGGGCGAAGGCCGAGCCGGCGGCTCCCAGGGTAAGAACGAGGGCGAGGAGGAGGACGAGGCTTCGGGACGGGGATCGGTTCGACATGGCGTCTCCTTGAAGAAGATCCTGGACCCGGACCGGCGGCGTGTTCCCAAGCGACACAAGACCAGCCATTCAAAACATTCTGAGTCATCTTTATTCAGAAACGATCGGCGGCCATGTCGTGTCGAGGTTTTGCTGCGCGAGAGCCGACCGGGGAGGCCGGCCAAGGAATACCGGGTCGGCGACGCGGGTCCACCGATCGATGCCGAGAAACGGGTCGATGGCGAGGGGCCAGAGCAGCTCTCGCGGGAGGGGGTCGCGCGGAGGGAGAGCGCGGAGTCGACTCGGCGAGCGCTACTCGGGGGCGCGGCGGATCGAGGTCAGGTGGAGCGGGTAGCCCCATCGCCGCTCGCCGCGAGCGAGCTCGCCGAGGACGCCGCTGAACACCACCCGCAGGCCGTCCTCGTGGAACTCCTCGCCAAGCTCATCCGGTGCGTAGCGGGTCCCCGGGTCGGCGTCGGGCACCAGAGCCCAACCGAGATCACCCACCTTGGCCACGTGGCCGGCGATGTCGCTCAGCGTCGCTCCGGGCTCGGTGGGCAGACCGGTGGTGTTCGTCCCGCCGCCGGTGTCCTCGGTCCCGCCGTTCGCGGCGGCCGGCGAGCCGGCGGGTGGCTCACCCCCGTTGACCGCCGCCGGTGGTGCGGGAGCACAGGCGAGGAGCAGGACCAGAGCCGCCGCGCCGGGGAGCAACCGGCAAACGGAGGCACGGAAGGGAGATTCAGAGGTCGTTTGCATCATGGATTCACACTACCACCGCCACGATGTCCGAGGTCGCCCAGCAGCCTCTGGGCCAGCCGCGCGCCGCCGACGGCGGTGGCCAGGGTGCTCTGACCGGGAAAGACCGAGTCGCCGACCAGGTAGAACCCCCGCATCGGTGGTCCCGTGAAGAGGTCGCGATAAGCGCCGAACCCAGCGCGTCGCGGCACGCCGCCGACCAGCCCCTCCGGACGCCCGGTGAAACGCTCGAAGGTCCGCGGGCTGGCGGTGAGCTCCCGCACCACCGCACCTGCGATCTCCGGCGCCAGGGTATGG